>JAGWTL010000155.1 GCA_028869035.1 Burkholderiales bacterium
TTCAAGCCGCCTATTTTGACTCAGGAAGGCGATCGAGTTCGCGGCGCAGACCGGCCTGGTCGCTCTCATTGCGTTCGATGCTGGCCTTGAGCTCGCTCACCCGGTCCAGGTACTTCTGGTGGTTGCGGAACTCCGGCCCCATTTTTTCCGGCTCACCGTTGTTGTATTCCTGGAGCAGTTCGGCCTGGCGAGCCTCGGCCCTGCGCAGTTCGGCTTCCAGGATCTGGCGGGCATCTGCGTCGCGCTGGCGCTGCAGCACACCATCGACGCGCGTGCCATCTTGACCGGCCGAGGCCAGGCGGACCGTCTCCGTCGCGCGCGGACGCTGCACCACGGTCACGTTGCCGCCTTCAAGCAGCTTGCAGCCCTTCTGACCCGGCTGGACGGTGTTGGTGTACTCATTGCCGCAACGGTAGATACGGCCCTGGGCCTGGGCCGGACCGGCCACAGCCAGCCCTGCTACGAAAAGCGTAGCTGTCAACGACATCAGTAAAGGCTTCTTCATAGTGTTCTCCGCACATCGGAAATGCAGGGATGGTCTGAGAGTATCGACTATTCGCGCCAAAAATCAAACCCCGAAAGTTCACGGAAAATAAAAAGGACGGCCCAAGCCGTCCTTTTTTTGCGACAGGCTGTAACGAATCACAGCCTGCGGTCGCCCCTTTACAGGGAATAGTACATGTCGTACTCGACCGGGTGCGGCGCCATGCGGAAGCGCGTGACTTCGCCCATCTTGAGCTCGATGTAGGCGTCCAGCATGGAATCGGTGAACACGCCACCCTTGGTCAGGAAGCCACGGTCCTTGTCCAGGTAGTCCAGGGCCTGGTCCAGGCTGTGGCAGACGGTCGGCACCAGCTTGTCCTCCTCCGGGGGCAGGTGGTACAGATCCTTGGTGGCGGCTTCGCCCGGGTGGATCTTGTTTTCCACGCCGTCCAGACCCGCCATCATCAGGGCCGAGAAGGCCAGGTAGGGGTTGGCGGACGGATCGGGGAAACGCGCCTCGATACGGCGACCCTTGGGGTTGGCCACGAAGGGGATGCGGATGGAAGCGGAACGGTTGCGCGAGCTGTAGGCCAGTTTCACCGGGGCTTCGAAACCGGGCACGAGGCGCTTGTAGCTGTTGGTGCCGGGGTTGGTGATGGCGTTCAGGGCACGGGCGTGCTTGATGATGCCGCCGATGTAGTACAGGGCGAAATCGCTCAGGCCGGCGTAGCCGTCACCGGCGAACAGGTTCTTGCCGTCCTTCCAGATGGACTGGTGCACGTGCATGCCCGAGCCGTTGTCGCCCGCGTAGGGCTTGGGCATGAAGGTGGCGGTCTTGCCGTAGGCGTTGGCCACGTTCCAGACCACGTACTTCAGGTTCTGCGTCCAGTCGGCACGCTGCACCAGCGTGCTGAACTTGGTGCCCAGCTCGTTCTGGCCGGCGCCCGCCACTTCGTGGTGGAACACTTCGACCGGGATGCCCAGGGATTCGAGGATCAGGGACATCTCGGCGCGCATGTCCTGCGTGCTGTCGACCGGGGGCACCGGGAAGTAGCCGCCCTTGGTGGTGGGGCGGTGGCCGCGGTTGCCGCCTTCGAGCTGCTTGCCGCTGTTCCAGGGGGCTTCGTACTCGTCGATGGCGAACATCACGTTGCCGGGTTCGTTGGCCCAGCGTACGCCGTCGAAGATGAAGAATTCGGGTTCGGGGCCGAAGTAGGCGGTGTCGCCGATGCCGGAAGCCTTCAGATAGGCCTCAGCGCGCTTGGCGATCGAACGCGGGTCGCGGTCATAGGCCTTGCCGTCGCTGGGTTCGACCACGTCGCACTGCAGGAACAGGGTGGTTTCTTCGAAGAAGGGATCGATGTTGGCGGTGTTCGGGTCGGGCATGAGCTGCATGTCCGAAGCCTCGATGCCCTTCCAGCCGGCGATGGACGAACCGTCAAAGGCGTGGCCCGAGGTGAACTTGTCTTCGTCGAAGTGGGAAATCGGCACGGTCACGTGCTGTTCCTTGCCACGGGTGTCGGTGAAGCGGAAATCAACAAACTTGACTTCGTTTTCCTTCACCATCTTCATCACGTCTGCGACGGTCTTGGCCATCTGGTACTCCTGCTAGGAAGGTTGATTAAAAGTTACGCAGGCACAAGAATGCAGTTTCTGTGCCAATCCAACTGAAGCCGGCTTGCGTCGGATTCGGTATTTTGCCCTGAGTTTCTGAACCTTCGAGAGGCCGTGAACGCACCGAAGCAGAAACTTTCACGATGATGGCACTATTTTGGTGCAATCAATTGGCACCAGAATGGCAATTTATTGATTTCGCACCAATTCAGGGCCAAGCTTGGCACCTTGCTCGCGCAGGCCTGTCAAGAGGGCGGCGTAGGCCTCCGGGGTCAGTTCCGGGCTGCCCTTGACGCCGAGCTCGATGTGGCGGCCATGCTGGGGGTGGTCGACGCTGGGCAGGCTGAAGACCTTGACACCGGCATGCCGCGCCTCGATCGCCTCCATGAGCGGCGTCAGCGCGGCTTCCATGGCGCCAAAGACGATGACCGACTGCTCCCGCCAGGCATGGCGGTGGAACAGCGGGGCGTACAGCGTGTCCAGCGTCCACTCGATCATGGGCCAGGCCATCACCGGAAAACCCGGCACGAAATGGACCGCGCCACGGCCCGAAGGCGAGGCGCAGCTGAAACCCGGGATCTTGTTGTAGGGATTGGGAATGATGTGGGCGCCGGTCGGAAACACGCCCATGTTGAGACGGTGCACGTTGTCGGCGCGGTCCGGCACATAGGGCACGCCCTGTTCGCGCGCCACATCCTGCATGCGCTCGCGGATCAGCCCTTCGGCCTGCGGGTGCAGGGCGAGCTCCACGCCCAGGGCACGCGCCGCGCACTGGCGCGTGTGGTCGTCCGGCGTGGCACCGATGCCGCCGCACGAGAACACCACCGAACCCGAGTCGAAGGCGCGCGCCAGTGTGGCCGTGATGCGCGCCGGATCGTCACCCACGTAGTCGGCGTGTGCGAGTTGCAGGCCGCGCGCCTGCAGCAGCTCGATCACCTTGGGCAGGTGCTTGTCGGCGCGCTTGCCGGAGAGGATTTCGTCGCCGATGATGATCAAGCCGAAGGAAAAGGGTGCGTCAGACATCGGTGTCGGTCGGAGAGATGGACTGCGGCAGTGCCGCCGACGCTGGAGTGGCGGCCGACAGGGGTTCAGCTCGCAGGGCCGCGAGTGCTGCCAAACCGTAATGGGTGAACCAGAGCGCGGCGAAGATGAAAACAAAGGTGTAGATCCAGATCGCCAGCGGCACCAGCAAGGGCGCGAGCACCACCGCCATGGCGCCGACCGCCCAGATGAGGCCGGGCGCCGCGCCCATGTAGCCACTGACCACACCGATGCCCAGCAGCCAGTAGCGGTGCCGACGCATCAGTTCTTCACGCTCGGCCTGGCTGGCATGTTGGGCCAGGGCGTCGTAGACCATGACACGCGAGGTCAGCCAGCCCCAGACCAGGGGCGGCAGCACGATCACCAGCGGGGGGATCAGCCACAGCGGCAGGGTCAGGATCAGGGCCAGCAAGGCGAGCAGCGCCGAGCCCAGGCCCTGCACCAGGCTGCCCACGAAGCTGCCACCACGCCGCTGCGCCAGCCCTGCGAAACGACGTTCGGCCACCAGTCTGACGAGGGCCGGCGTGGCCAGCCAGGCCACGGTAAGCAGAGACAGCACGATCACCAGCGGCAGCACCAGCATGATCAGCAGCAGCGGCGCCAGCACATTGCGCAGGTGGCCCATGTTCACGCTGTCGAGCCAGCGGAACAGGCTGTCCATCAGCGCCCAGTCCGACAACCAGACCTGCAGCCCCAGCACCGCATCCTCCCAAAACAGCCAGGACAGGCCCACGCTCAAGGCGGCGAGCAGCGCCAGGGGCAGCAAGGACAGGGCGATCACACGCGGCTGCAGGCAGTAGGCCAGAGCACGCCAGAAAGAGTCCAGGAAGAGTGTCATACCGGCAAGCATACCTTGGCCGCCCTTGGCCAATGTGTCAGGCGCGACCGACGAGGCGTTTGAGCCCCAACCACTGCTGGGCCCAGAAGCCATCCCCGTAGTCACGCCCCCGCTCCACCTGATCACGGACGCCGGTGGGGTCGTAGCGCAGCTCGAAGTTGGCGGTGCCGAAGAGCATGTCCCACCAGGGCAGCAGCACGCCGAAGTTATGCCCGCCGAGCACTCTGCCCGGCGACTCGTGGCCGATGCCGATGCTGTGGTGCACCCGGTGAAAGCGCGGGCTGATCCACAGGCGCTCGCCCCAGTGGCCGAAGGACAGGCGCAGATTGGCGTGCTGGAAACTCTCGCTGAGCTGGGTGAAGGCCACGATGGCCACGAACTGTCCCGGGGCCACGCCGATCAGCTGGGCCAGGGTGACCAGCAGCAGGTCGCGGATCAGGTCGTCCAGGACGTGGTTGCGGTTATCGCTCCAGACTGTCATCTGCCGCTGCGAGTGGTGCAAGGCATGAAGCCGCCACCACCACCCGATGTGATGCTGGCCGCGATGCAGCCAGTAGTCGAAGAAATCCATCACCACCAGGTACATCAACAGGCTGACCAGGGGCAGGTCGGTCACGCCGGGCCACAGATCGTCCAGGTGCAGGGTCGGCAGCCCCGCCACACGCAGCAGGCCGATCAAGTCGTCGAGTAGCGGCGTCAGCGTGAAGAACAGCACCAGGCGGAACAGGCCCAGACGGTGGATCAGGGTGTAGAGCACGTCGACACGGACGGCCGCACGGTCGCGCACCGGCTCCACCGGCCGCCAGCGCTGCAGCGGCACCACCACCACCAGCATCACGGCCAATTGCAACAGGCCCACCAGCAGCCAGCCGGTTCCGTCGTAGGCATCTTCCAGCCGGTTGCCCAGACCGATGGCGAAGACCACAGGCTGTACCAGGGCCTCGAACAGCCACTGCTGCAGATCGTTGAAGGCGTTGACCAGCGTGTCCATGCCCGATTATTTCCCGGCCGGCGCGCGCCCTGCGATCCAGGCGCGGTAATCCGGATGCTCGCGCAGGGTGCGAAAACAGAAACCCCGGGCCCTGAGCCCCACGATCAGGGGTTCGAGCACGGCGGGCGCCCAGGGATCACGGCGCGACCAGATGCCCAGGTGTGCCATCAGCACGTCGCCCGCACGGATGTTGCGCAGCGCCTTTTCCAGCAGCGCGTCGTTGGGGTAGGTCTCGCTGGGCAATTCGTCACCCAGGAAGCCGGCCGTTGCCCAGCCCACGTGCTGGTAGCCACACTGGCGCGCGGCCGCCAGCAGGGCCGGCGAAGTCTTGCCCCCGGGGGCGCGAAACAAGGGCAAGGGGGCGCGGCCCGTGAGTTGCTGCAGGCGGGCCGAAGCCGCCTCGATGGCGGCGCAGTACTGTGCCGCCGTCCAGACCTGGTCCCGGTCGGCCTGCGCACCCGCCGATGCCCGCACGCGGAACTTCACGCTGCCGTCGGGCTGCGGCAGGTCGGCGCGCCAGTAGACGTGGTCCAGCGTATGGGAGGCGAACTCATGCCCCTCGCCCGCGCGCTTGCGCCACCAGGCGGCCCAGCGCATGCCCAGGCTGCCATCGCCCACCCGGGTGCGTTCGTCGGCCGCGAAGAAAGTGACGTGCACCCGCTGGCGACGCAAGACCTCGGCGACGTGCTCGGCCACGCCCATGTGGCCGGTGTCGAAGGTCAGGTACAGCGGTCGGGGGCAGTCCTGCGCACGGGCCGGCGAAAGCACCAGCAGCAGGGCTGCCAGCCAGCCAGCGCAGCGGCTATTGGCGCGGCGCATGGTCCAGGGTCCAGACTCCGTGCGGCGACTTGCCCACCCGCACCTGGCGCACGACCTGGCGCGTCGTCGTGTCGACCACACTGAGCTTCTGCGCCCAGCGCGACGACAGCAGGATGTAACGGCCATCGGCCGTCAGGTCCATGCAGTCCGGTCCGCCGGGGCCGGGGTACTGGTCCACGACGGCCATGGCCTTGTAGTCGATCTTGCTGATGGTGTTGGCCACGCGGTTGCTCACCAGCACATGTCGGCGGTCGCCCACGGCGCGAAAGGCGTGCGCGCCCGCGCCGGTCGGAATCATCTGCGTGAGGGCCGGCAGCGGCATGGCCAGGTCATAGACCTCCACCCCCTCGCCGCCGGTCAGGCCGACCAGCAGAAAGCGGTCGTCAGGCGTGCCAAACACGTCGGCCGGCAGGGGGCCGGTCTTGATGCGCCAGAGCAGTTGCTGGCGCTGCAGATCGATGGCCACCAGCTCGTCGCTGTCCTGCATGGACACGTAAGCCGTGGTGCTCTTGCTGTCGATCCAGATATGGCTGGGGGTCTTGCCGGTGGGAACGCGCCTGGCCAGCGTCAGGTCGCGGCCATCCCAGCGGTAGATATCCACGTGGTTGAGCCGGTTGGCGGCCGTGACAAACCACTGCATGTCAGGCGAAAACCTGAGTTGGTAGGGATCGAGGATGCCGCGCACGGTACGCTGCACCTCGGCAGTGCGCGGGTCGACGAAGGTCAGGGTGTCGCTGAAGGCATTGGCGATGATGAGCGACTTCTCATCCGGCGTCAGATAGAGGTGGTGCGGCTCCTTGCCAGTGGCAAAGCGCTTGATCTCCTTCCAGCTCACCGGGTCGATCACGCTCACATCGGCGTCCTTGGAGTTGAGCACGAAGATCGGCGCCGGCTGCAACTGTGCCATGGAGGGCCCGGCCGTGAGGACCAGCAGGAAGACGAAGGCACGGGAAAAAAACTGCAGCATGGAACATTCGGGGCTA
>JAGWTL010000156.1 GCA_028869035.1 Burkholderiales bacterium
TTGAGCACGATGCGGTGCACATAGATGCCGGGCAGGTGCACGTCATCGGGCGCCAGTTCGCCGGTCTCCACGATCTTCTCCACCTCGACGATGCAGACCCTGCCGGCCATGGCGGCGGCCGGGTTGAAGTTGCGCGCCGTCAGGTTGAAACGCAGATTGCCCGAGCGGTCGGCGATGTCGGCCTTGACCAGGGCCACGTCGGGCAGCAGTGCACGCTCCATCACATAGGTCTCGCCGTCGAATTCGCGCAGTTCCTTGCCCTCGGCCACCACCGTACCCACGCCGGTCTTGGTGAAAAAGGCCGGGATGCCCGCGCCGCCGGCGCGCAGCTTCTCGGCCAGCGTGCCCTGGGGCGTGAACTCCAGCGCCAGCTCGCCGGCCAGGTACTGGCGCTCGAACTCCTTGTTCTCGCCCACGTAGCTGGAAATCATTTTCTTGATCTGCCGCGTCTGCAGCAGCTTGCCCAGGCCGAAATCATCCACACCGGCGTTGTTGGAAATGGCGGTCAGGTCCTTGATGCCGGCAGCACGCACGGCGTCGATCAGGGCCTCGGGGATGCCGCACAGGCCGAAGCCGCCCACGGCGATCAGCTGGCCGTCGCGGACCACGCCCTGGATGGCGGCGGCCGCACTCGGGTACACCTTGTTCACGCTGTTCTCCTTTTAAAAATATTCAAAGCAGCAGACCCGCAACCATACTACTTACCAATATACGTAGTTATGCCTAAAATCCCTGCCCTATGGACATCGACTACCGCCTTGCCTTCGAACTCGCCCCCATCGGCATGGTGCTTTCGCGCAACCGTATCATCATGGACTGCAACCGTCACGTCTGCGAGATGTTCGGCGCCAGCCGCGAAGAGCTGGTGGGCCAGTCCTTCCTGGTGCTCTACCCCAGCGCCGACGAATTCGAGCGCACCGGCGCGCGCATCACACCGATCATGAACCGCCAGGGCAGTTATGCGGACAACCGCATCATGAAACGGGTCGATGGCCGTTTCAGGGGGGAGATCTTCTGGTGTCATGTCACCGGCCGTGCGCTGGACCCGGCCGAACCCCACGGCCCCGGCATCTGGACCTTCGAAGACCTCAGTTCGCGCCGTCCCGTGCGGGCCGAACTCACGGCCCGCGAACGCGAGGTGGCCGCCCACCTGCTGGAGGGCCTGACCTCCAAGGAGATCGGCAAGGCCCTGTCCATCAGCTACCGCACGGTGGAGATCTACCGCGCCCGCCTGATGCGCAAGTACAAGGCCAGCACCACGGCCGATCTGGTGCACAAGCTCACCGCCGGCTGATTTCGCCATGACCACCCCCACCACACCCCTGCGCCTGCTGCTGCTCGGCGCCACCGGCGCCGTCGGCCGCGAGGTGCTGGCCGCCGCCCTGGCCGATCCGCGCATCGCCCAGCTGATCGCGCCCACGCGCCGGCCCCTGCCGCCGCATCCCAAACTGCTCAACCCCGTGATCGACTCCGCCGCCCTGCCCGCTGACGCACCCTGGTGGCAGGTGGACGCCGTCATCTGCGCCCTGGGCAGCACGATCAAGATCGCCGGCTCCCAGGCGGCCTTTGCCGCGGTGGACCGCGACCTGCCCATCGAGGTGGGCCGGCTGGCCCGCGCCGCCGGCGCCAGCCGCTACGCGCTCACCTCCGCTCTGGGCAGCAGCCCGCGCGGCAACTTCTACCTGCGCACCAAGGCCGAGGCCGAAGCCGGCATCCGCGCCCTGGGCTACCCGGTCTACACGGTCGTGCGTCCCTCGCTGATCGAGGCCGAGCGCGAGCAAAAGCGCCCCGGTGAACAGATCGGCCTGCGCGTTGCCCGCGTCCTGGGCCCGCTGATCCCGCGCCGTTACCGGCCCGTGCCAGCGGCGCGCATCGCCCAGGCCCTGCTGGCCGGTGTGCTGCGCGTACAGCCGGGTGAGCAGGTCGTCGAATCGGAAGCGCTGCAGCCCTGAGCCGGCAGCCTCGCAGGCTGCATGATTTCTTCATCGCTCTGGCCTCTGTTGCGGCCTGGCGCAATGGCGCGAGGGCGAGAATGCTGAATCCCTGCTGCGGCGCGCCGATCGGGCCCTTCGCAGTGCCAAGGCAGCGGGCCGCAACAGCGGGTTTGCCGCACTCGGTGCCTGAACCCGGCATATCCCGACTCACAGCGGGGTTGTAGCCGTTCCGTTCCGCATCTCAATTTCAGATGGCAGAATGTCGCCGTACTCACTCGCGTGGGGCGCAGGGAGACAGAGACTGTGAGATTGAACTCCAGCTTTGAAGCCAAGGTGCTGGCCGCCTTTGCGACCGCCATGCTGGTGGTCGCAGGCTTCGCTGCAGCCACCTGGAAACTCGCCCATGACGCCGGGCAGGCCGCAGAGTGGGTGGCGCACACGCACGCGATCATCGACAGCTTGGCCCGCGTGCGGGGCGACACACTCCAGATCGAATTCAGCACCCAGAGCTTCCGGATCACGGGTGATCCGGCCCGGCTTGTCGAGCGCGATGCCGCCATCGTCACGCGCGAAAACTTGCTGAGCCGGCTGCAGCAGCTCACCCTCGACAACCCCGAACAACAAAGACGCTGGGCCCGGCTGCGCGAGGTCATCGATCAGCGCCTCGCGATTTCCCGGGAGGTCGAGTTGCTGCGCAAGAGCCGGGGCGAGGCGGCGGCCAAGGCCTACGTCGCCACTGCGCCGCTGCAGGAAACACGTGCGCGCACCTACCGGCTGCTGCACGAGATGGAAAACGAGGAACTGCGGCAGCTGGACGAACGCAATGCCGAGTACCTGGAGGCACGCCAGAACCTGGTGGCCGCGGGGGCGATCGTCGCCCTGCTGCTCCTCTTGCTGCTGAGCGGCACCTACATCCTGATCCGCCGCCAGTTGCGCGCGACCGAGGCCCATCGGCACGCACTGGTCGAGAGCGAGGCCAGTCTGTCCACCACGCTCCATTCGATCGGCGATGCCGTGCTGGTCACCGACACGCAGGGACGCATCACACGCATGAACCCGGTGGCCGAGCAGCTCACCGGCTGGCCGCAAACCCAGGCGCTGGGGCGTCCGATCACGGACGTCTTCCGCATCATCCATGAAACAACACGCGAGCCGGCCGAAGTGCCGGTCACCCAGGTTCTCGCCACGGGCGAAATCCGGGGTCTGGCCAACCACACCGCGCTCGTGGCGCGCGACGGGCACGAGCATCCTATCGCCGATAGCGCGGCGCCGATACGCGATGCTGCTGGCCGGATTGACGGCGTCGTGCTGGTCTTCCGCGATGTGAGCGTCGAACGCCAGGCGCAGCAGATGATCCGCCAGCAGAACGAACTGCTGGAGCAGCGCGTACGGGAGCGTACCACCCAGTTGCGCGAGAGCGAGGACCATCTGCGCAGCATCATCAACGCCGTACCCGTGCTGATCGCCTATGTCGACGCGGAGCAACGCTACGTCTACGTGAACGACCAGTACCGGCAGCGTTTTGCCCCCGACCATCAGGACATCACCGGCAGTACGGTGCGGGCGATCCTGGGCGAGAAACGCTACGCCGACGCCCGCTCCATGATCACAAAAGTGCTGCGGGGACTGCCGCAAAGCTACGACTGGGAGCCTCTTCCCGGCGTCTGGCAGGCCATCAGCTACGTCCCGCGCAGCGACGCCTCCTCCCAGACGGGCGCTTACTACGTCCTGGGCACGGACATCAGCGAACGCAAGCGGGCCGAGGCCGAGATCAGCAAACTCAACGCCGAACTGGCCAGGCGACTCGACGATCTCGAACGTGTGAGCCGCGCCCTTCGGACTCTGAGTGCGGGCAACCGCGTCATGGTCCGGGCCACCGAGAAGCTGGACCTTCTGAACAGCATGTGCGAGGTCATTGTCACCCGGGGCGGTTACCGTTTCGCCGCCGTCTGGTACTGCAACGACGACGCCGAACGCTCCATGCGTCTGATGGCCCAGAGTGGTTACCCCGACGGCAGCGAGGCACTTGCCGCGCTGGCGCCGAGCTGGGCCGACAACGAGCACGGTGGCAGCGTCATCGGCGCGGCGGTGCGCAGCGGCCAACCCACCGTGGCCCGCGACCTGTCCAGCAACCCGGCCTACGCGCCGTGGCGTGCGCACCTGTTCGGCGTGACTGGCGGGCTGGCCTGCCCGCTGCACGTCGGCGGCAAGGTCATCGGCGCCCTGTCCATCTACTCGGACAACGCCGACGCCTTCTACGACAAGGAAGTCGCCCTGCTGACCGAGCTGGCCGACGACCTGGCTTTCGGCATTGCCACCATGCGCGCACGCATGGAGCAGCGGCGCACCCAGGAGGCCATGCAGCACCTGACGCACCACGACGCGCTGACCGGCCTGCCGAACGAGACGCAGTTCACCGAACTGCTGACGGCCGCAATCCAGCAAGGCCAGCGCGGCGGCCAGCCCTTCGCCGTGCTGCAGACGAACATCGAACGCCTGGGCGAGATCAACGATGCCCTGGGCTTCAGCCAGGGCGACCAGCTGCTGCGCGAATTCGGCATGCGCCTGAGCCATGCCGTGCCCGCCGGCGCCACGGTGGCGCGCCTGCGCGGCGACGAATTCGCCGTGCTCCTCCCCGGCGACGCCGACGCCGCCGACGCCCTGGTCCGGCAGTTGGAAAGCGCACTGGCGCCGCCGTTCGCGATCGCCGACATCGCGCTCGGTGTGCAGGTCAAGTTCGGGGTTGTCCTGTTCCCCGCGCACGGATTGACACCGCACGACCTGTTCCGACACATGGACATGGCCATGCGCCAGGCCAAGCGACGCGGCCAGGGCCATGCCGTTTTCGATCCGCTCCAGAATCCCAACCCCTCGCAGCGCCTGACCTTCGCCGGCGAGTTGCGCCGGGCCATCGAAGGCGGCAACCTGGAACTCCACCTGCAACCCAAGGTGGACATGACAACCGGCCGCATCTGCGGCGCCGAAGGGCTGGTGCGCTGGCCGCACGCCACGCGTGGCCTGATCCTGCCGGGCGAATTCATCGATCTGGCCGAACGCACCGGCCTGATCCGGCCGCTGACCGAATGGGTCATGGAAACGGCCTTCCGCCTCAACCACGCCTGGACCCGACAAGGCTGCGCCTTGCCCATTGCCGTCAACCTCTCGGCACGCAATCTGCGCGAGGACCAGCTGCTCGAGCGCATCCGGCAGTTGCAGGCCAGCTGGCCCCTGGACCCCGGTCTGATCGAGATCGAAATCACCGAAAGCACGGTGATGGAGGACGCCGAGTTCGCACTGCGCGTCCTGCACGGCCTGCGCGGGCAAGGTATCCCGCTTTATATCGACGACTTTGGCACCGGTTATTCCTCGCTCAGCTACCTGCACAAACTGCCCGTGGACTGCATCAAGATCGACAAGTCCTTCGTGCACGACATGACGGTCAGCACGGACTCCCTGCTGATCGTGCGCTCCACCATCGACCTGGCCCACGACATCGGGCGCAAGGTGGTGGCCGAGGGCGTCGAAACCCGCCAGCACTGGGAACAACTGGCCGCCCTGGGCTGTGACATGGCCCAGGGATATTTCATCGCCCACCCGATGCCGGCTGCAGCCTTCCTGGCCTGGGTTCGCGACTACCAGACGCCGGCGCCGGTCACCAGGCGCAACTGAGTCGCAAGGCGGGCAGGACAATGACCGGAACTTCCCCGCCAAAGCCCGCATGAACCGCTACCCCCACCCCGAGCTCTATCTGATGGGGCGCCTGCCCAAGGCCAGGTCATGAAACATTCAGGGTCCGCCCGTGCGCACCCCGCCAGCCGTCCGGCACGGCAAGACAGCAGGGAAGCTCGGCATGGGGATGACGCGCCCTGAAATATCGGTGGGTCCTGAAACAGATTTTCTGATATTCTGATCTCGCCATCCAGACCTGCGCTCTCGTTGGCCAGGCCCCAGCAGCCTCAAGACGATGCGGGGTTGGGACCAGGGCTTGTGAGCCGTCCGCCCGGCTGGGGCCATCACACAGTCAGGAGACCCGTGAACATCAGCCAGTCACGTTGGACGCCGCAGGCAGGGTGGGAAACACCGGATGCCCGCGCACGCGAGGCCGATCTGGTGCTGGTTTTCTCCAGCGCGGACTACTTTCGCCAGCCGGCGTGTTACGAAGACCTGCGGGGCATGTTCCCGAGCGCCCATATCGTGGGCTGCAGCTCCAGCGGCGATATCCATGGCACCCAAATTGGTGACGGCTACATGGTGGTCACCGCGGTCCGCTTCGACAAAGGGCACGTGCAATTGGTGCATGCCCAGGCCCTGCCCGGCCAGGACCTGCAGGCGATCGCCAGCGGCCTCATGGACCGCCTGAAAGCCGAGGACTTGCAACACGCCTTCGCCCTGTCCGACGGACTGTCGGTCAATGGCAGCGACCTGGCCACCGGACTCAACCTCGCCGGCATTCCCGTGACGGGTGGGCTGGCGGGCGATGGCACGCATTTTGCCAGCACCTGGGTGATGGCCGATGCGCCGGCCGCCCAGAATCTGGTGGCCGTCCTTGGCTTTTATGGCGACATGACGGTGCGCAGCGGCTGCGCCGCAGGCTGGCGCGAATTCGGCGCGGAGCGACTGGTCAGCCGTTCCAGCGGCAACGTGGTCTATGAAATCGACCACCAGCCGGCCCTGGCGATCTACTCCAAATACCTCGGCGAGATGGCCACGGAATTGCCCAGCAGCGGTCTGCGCTTCCCGCTGTCCATCCGAGCCAACGAAAAGGACAAGCCCGTGATCCGGACGCTGCTGGCG
>JAGWTL010000157.1 GCA_028869035.1 Burkholderiales bacterium
GCAGGACGAAGCCCTGGCGCTGCAGATCATTGAAGCGGTGGTGGCGGCCTGTTCACCGCACGGTGTACCTGTCACGCTGAAGATGCGCACCGGCTGGTGCCAGAGCCACAAGAACGCTTTGACGATTGCTCGTGCCGCAGAAAGCGCTGGCGTGCAGATGGTCACGGTGCATGGACGCACGCGCGAGCAAGGTTACAAGGGCGAGGCCGAGTACGACACCATCGCCGCTGTCAAGGCCGCGCTGCGCATTCCCGTGGTGGCCAACGGCGACATCACCTCGCCCGAGAAGGCGCAGACCGTGCTTCGCGCGACCGGCGCCGACGCGTTGATGATCGGCCGCGCCGCCCAGGGGCGACCCTGGATCTTTCGCGAGATCGGCCACTACCTGGCCACGGGCGAATACCTGGCGCCGCCGCTGGTGGTCGAAGTCCGGCGCCTGCTGCTGGAGCACCTGGCAGAGCACTATGCGCTCTACGGCGAATACACCGGCGTGCGCAGCGCGCGCAAGCATATCGGCTGGTATGTCAAGGCCTTGCCGGGCGGTGAGGCTTTCCGCGTCCGCATGAACACGCTGGAAGACAGCCAGGCCCAGGTGCTGGCCGTGGCGGAATTTTTTGATGGACTGGGCGCCCACATGGACCGCATGCCCGTGGCCGTGGCGGACGCCTCTGAAGACAGGGACGAAGCGCAGATGGAGCTGGCCGCATGAGCAAAAAACAGATCGAAGAATGCGTGCGTACGAGCCTGGAAGCTTATTTCAAGGATTTGCGCGGCACCGAACCCGACGGCATGTACGACATGCTGGTACGCATCGTCGAGAAGCCCTTGCTGGAAGTGGTGATGCAGCAGGCCGAGCACAACCAGTCGCGCGCCGCGCTCTGGCTGGGCCTGAACCGCAACACCCTGCGCAAGAAGCTGGTCGAACACAAGCTCCTGAAATGAGGTTCGGCGTCGGGCGTTCAGTGTCGAGCGTGAACACCCTCCCCGCCCCGTCCCTCGCTCAACCCTCAACGCCAAACGCTCAACCTCCCCTCCCATGAACGCACTCCTTTCCGTCTCCGACAAGACCGGCATCGTCGAATTCGCCCAGGCCCTGCACGCGCTGGGCATCAAGCTGATCTCCACCGGCGGCACCGCCAAGCTGCTGGCCGACGCCAAGCTGCCCGTGACCGAGGTGGCCGAGGTCACAGCCTTCCCCGAGATGCTCGACGGCCGTGTCAAGACCCTGCACCCCAAGGTGCACGGCGGCCTGCTGGCGCGCCGCGACATGCCCGAGCACATGGCCGCGCTCAAGGCGCACGGCATCGACACCATCGACCTGCTCGTGGTCAATCTCTACCCTTTCGAGGCCACGGTGGCCAAGCCCGGCTGCACGCTGGAAGACGCCATCGAGAACATTGACATCGGCGGCCCGGCCATGGTGCGCAGCGCGGCCAAGAACTGGAAGGACGTGGGCGTGCTGACCGACGCCTCGCAGTACCCGGCCGTGCTCGACGAGCTGAAGAAAAACGGCAAGCTCTCGGACAAGCTGCGCTTCGCGCTGTCCGTGGCGGCCTTCAACCGCATCGCCAACTACGACGCGGCCATCAGCAACTACCTGTCGGCCATCAACGAGGATGGCACCCACGCTGCTTTCTCGGGCCAGTCCAACAGCAACTTTATCAAGCTGCAGGATCTGCGCTATGGCGAGAACCCGCACCAGTCCGCCGCCTTCTACCGCGACCTCTGCCCGGCCCCCGGCTCTCTGGTCTCGGCCAGGCAGTTGCAGGGCAAGGAGCTGTCCTACAACAACATCGCCGACGCCGATGCGGCCTGGGAGTGCGTCAAGACCTTCGAGGCGCCGGCCTGCGTGATCGTCAAGCACGCCAACCCCTGCGGCGTGGCTGTGGGCAGGGACGCGCTGGAGTCCTACAGCAAGGCTTTCCAGACCGACCCCACCTCGGCTTTCGGCGGCATCATTGCCTTCAACCGCACGGTGGACCTCGCGGCCGCGCAGGCCGTGAGCAAGCAGTTTGTCGAGGTGTTGATGGCGCCGGCCTACACACCCGAGGCGCTGGCGCTGTTCAAGGCCAAGGCCAATGTGCGCGTGCTGCAGATCTCGCTCGAAGGTGTGAAGCGCGACGGCAAGACAGCCTGGGAGCGCGGCCTGAACTCGCACGACGTGAAGCGCGTGGGCTCGGGCCTGCTGATCCAGACCGCTGACACCCATGAGCTGCAGCGCGGCGACCTCCAGGTGGTGACGAAAAAGGCGCCGACCGAGCAAGAGCTCGAAGACCTGCTCTTCGCATGGAAGGTGGCCAAGTTCGTCAAGAGCAATGCCATCGTTTTCTGCAAGGACGGCATGACCATGGGCGTGGGCGCGGGCCAGATGAGCCGCCTGGACTCGGCGCGCATCGCCAGCATCAAGGCCCAGCACGCCCAGCTCTCGCTGCAGGGCACGGTGGTGGCCAGCGACGCCTTCTTCCCCTTCCGCGACGGCCTGGACGTGGTGGTGGACGCTGGCGCGACCTGCGTGATCCAGCCCGGCGGCTCCATGCGCGACCAGGAAGTCATAGCCGCGGCGGACGAGCGTGGTGTCGCGATGGTCTTTAGCGGCGTGCGCCACTTCCGCCACTGATCTGCGCCTTCTCCTTCACCCCTTTGGGGAGAGGGCTGGGGTGAGGGGCAAGCGCAAGCGGCTCTGACGCTCTTCCATTACCGAACTCGCCGCCTCGCCTTGTGCCCCCTGTTTCACGCCGCCCGCCTTGGGCGAGGTGGTGGCGTGAAATTTCAAAGATCAGGCAAGGTGCTGGCGGAATACAGTCACTTGATTGGTGCGTGCCTTTATGCAAAAATGCATTTATGCGTACCTCGCTCGACCTGCCCGACTCCCTGTTTCGCCACCTCAAGGCCCGCGCGGCCCTGGAAGGGCGGACGCTGCGTGAGCTGGTGATTTCGTTGGTCGAGCGCGGATTGGCCGCGCCACCGCTGGACAAACGCAGTAGCGCGAAGAATGATTTGCCCAGCATCTCGCTGGGCGCGCCCATGGCGCTGAGCGCCAGGCAACTGAGCAACGCGGCTTTGGCCGAGCGGCTGGATGACTGAGGTGGGCCGCCCCGGCGCGAGCTGGCGCGTCAGCGAGCCGCCGGCGCCCGGCTGGATACTGGCCTCGGGCGATCTGCCCGACATCAATGTTTGGTTGGCGCTGGCCGTGCGCGAACACCCGTTTCACGCGGCCGCGCGCGCCTACTGGCAGGAGGCGCGGGCGCAGGACACGCGCCTGTGGTTCTGCCGTACCACCATGCTGGGGCTGGTGCGCTTGCTGTGTCAACCCAAGGTGGTGGGCAAGGGGGCGCTGGCCTTACCCCAGGCTTTGCGGTTGTACCGCCAGTGGAGCGAGGTGCCCGACATCGGTCTGCTGCCCGAGCCGCCCGATGCCGACAAGCTGCTGGATCGCTTTGCCGCCACCACCAAGCCGCCGCTGCCGACCCGGCTGTGGACCGACGCCTGGCTGGCCGCAACGGCCGAGGCGGCCGGTCTGCGGTTGGTGACGTTCGACGCCGACTTTGCCCGCTTCGGTCTGACGCGCCACCTGCTGCTGAAAAACCGCTGACGACTCAGAGGCTGAGAGTGAATTGACCGTGGTCGAGCGGGCCACGCAAACGCCCCCAATCAAGGCGCAAAGCACAGCCGTAGCTCGGGCTACGGCGAGCATTTGCAACGCCGAGTAGGGGTGTTTGAGGGGGATGAGCGGCCATGGGCAATTTGCTCTCAGCCTCTCAGCCGCGCAGTGCCTTGAACACGTGCTGCGCCGCCGCGATGGTGACTTCGAGGTCTTCCGCGCTGTGCGCCGCGCTCACGAAGCCGGCTTCGTACAAGGCCGGCGCGATATAGATGCCACGGTCTAGCAGGCCGTGGAACAACTGGTTGAACCTGGCACCCTCGGTCTTCATGACCGTGGCGTAGTTCTGCGGCAGTTGCGGCAGCAGGAAGAAGCCGAACATGCCGCCTTCGCAGTCGGCACTGAAAGCCACGCCTTCGGAGGCAGCGGCTTTCTTCAAGCCGTCCACCAGCGTGCGCGTCTTGGCCGACAACGCGTCGAAGAAACCGGGCTTGGCGATCTCGCGCAGCGTGGCCAGGCCGCAGGCCGTGGCGACCGGGTTGCCCGAGAGCGTGCCGGCCTGGTAGACCGGGCCCAGCGGGGCCATCTGTTCCATGATGGCGCGCGGCCCGCCGAAGGCCGCCAGCGGCATGCCGCCGCCGATGACCTTGCCCAGCACGGTGATGTCGGGCTGGAAGCCCGGGATGGCCTGGGCATAGACACTCTGGGCGCTGCCCATGGCCACGCGAAAACCCGTCATGACCTCGTCGAACACCAGCAGGGCGCCGTGCTGCGTGCAAAGTTCACGGCAGCGCTGCATGAAGGGCGCCGAGGCGCGCACGAAGTTCATGTTGCCGGCGATCGGTTCGATCATCAGGCAGGCCAGTTCCTTGCCGTGCAGGGCAAAGGCTTCCTCGAGTTGCTGCACGTTGTTGTACTCGAGTACCAGGGTGTGCTGCACCACCTCGTCCGGCACGCCGGCGCTGGTGGGGTAGCCGTTGGTGGCCAGACCAGAGCCGGCCTTGACCAGCAGGGCGTCGGCGTGGCCGTGGTAGCAGCCCTCGAACTTGATGATCTTGCTGCGTCCGGTGGCGCCGCGCGCCAGGCGGATGGCGCTCATGCCGGCCTCGGTGCCCGAGCTGACCAGACGCACCATTTCCATGGAGGGCACATGTCTCAGGATTTCCTCGGCGAGTTCGATCTCGCGCTCGGTCGGGGCGCCGAAGGAGAAGCCCTCGGTCACGGCCCGCTGCACGGCCTCGACCACGGCGGGGTGACCGTGGCCCAGGATCATGGGGCCCCAGGAGCCGATGTAGTCGATGTAGCGCTTGCCGTTGGCATCCCAGAAATGGGCGCCCTGGGCGCGCTGCACGAAGCGCGGCGTGCCGCCGACGGCGCGAAAGGCGCGCACGGGCGAGTTCACGCCACCGGGGATGACGCGCTTGGCACGCTCGAACAGGGTCTCGTTGCGGTCAGTGCTTGGTGTCATGGGGGGGTAGATCCAATGGGGAGGCCGGGCCCGACAGCCCGTCGTCGGCATCATCGCTGTCGTCGAGGTCGGCCTGGGCCCAGAACAGGCGGTCGGGGATCACGTTGCCCATGCCGGGGCGAAAGCCGCCGTCCAGACAGTGGTCCAGGTAAGCCAGAGCCTCGGCGAAGGCTTCGGTCAGGTCGCAGCCGCTGGCAATCAGGGCGCTCAGCGTGGCCGTCAGGGTGTCGCCGGCGCCTGAGAAAACGGCTTCGAAGCGCTCGAACTTCTCGCTGGCCAGCACGGTTTGCGGTGAGGCCAGTACATTGTCGATGTGCTGTTCGGGAGCGGGAATGCCGGTGACCAGGGTGTAGGGCACGCCGTATTCGCCGGCGGCACGGGCGATGTCGCGCGCCGTCGGGCTGCGCTCGCCGTCCCAGTCAGGCAGAAGCCAGCGCCGCAGGGTGCTGTGGTTTCCGGCCAACACTGTCGTCTGGGGCAAAACCAGCTCCTGGAAGGCGTCCAGGTAGAGGTCGATCTGCACCTCGTTCCACCAGGACAGGTCGGGCATGTAGGCGATCAGCGGGATGTCCGGATAGTCGGTGGCGATCTCGGCGATGGCGCTGAGGTTCTCGGGTGTGCCGGCGAAACCGACCTTGATGGCCTGCACGGTCACGTCCTCGAGCAGGCCGCGCGCCTGCTCGGTCACCACCTCCTCGTCGAAGGGGAAGTGGTCGAAGGTCTCCGCCGTGTCGCGGGTATAAGTACCGGTGATCACGGGCAGCGCATGGGCGCCGGCCGAGGCGATCGCGGATACGTCGCCGGAGAGGCCGCCTGCACCGCTGGGGTCGTTGGCATTGAACACCAGCACACACGGCGGCAGGCTCGGGTCGTGCTCGTTTTCCTCGGGGACTGGGGTTTGCATGGGCTGGCCTGTGGTGGGCATCAGGCAGAATACGGCAAGTCGTTGCGCGAAAGCCGTTCGAGAGTGATTTTCACTTTGTACAATATTGCATTCTATTCGAAGGTCCCGTAAGCTGTGAGTGATAAGAAAACCTGGATGTGTCTGATTTGTGGCTGGATCTATGACGAGGCGGCCGGCGATCCGGAGCATGGCATAGCGCCGGGTACCGCCTGGGCCGATGTGCCCATGAACTGGACCTGTCCTGAGTGCGGTGCGCGCAAGGAAGATTTCGAAATGGTTCGGATCTGAGGCTGTGTCTGGAAGAGGGTGGCCGTCATCGCTTCAGTCAGCCGTAATCAGGAGTAGCGCTCAGTGAGCACGCAAGAATCGCCCCTCAAGGTCCTCGTGATCGATGACAGCAACACGATCCGCCGCAGCGCCGAGATCTTTCTCAAGCAGGGCGGCCACGAAGTGATGCTGGCCGAAGATGGCTTCGATGCCTTGGCCAAGGTCAACGATTACCAGCCCAACCTGATTTTTTGCGACATCCTGATGCCTCGCCTCGATGGTTATCAGACCTGCGCCATCATCAAGCGCAACGTCAAGTTCACCTGGGTGCCGGTGGTCATGCTTTCGTCCAAGGACGGTGTGTTTGACAAGGCTCGCGGCCGCATGGTCGGGGCGCAGGACTACCTGACCAAGCCGTTTACCAAAGACCAGCTGTTGCAGGCCGTACAGCAGTTTGGCATAGTCTCGCAAGGAGTGAATTGATGC
>JAGWTL010000158.1 GCA_028869035.1 Burkholderiales bacterium
TCGCGGCTGAACTTGTACTTGGCGGCACAGTCCTCGCCGAAGGTGCCCATGGAGCGGCCGGCCTCGTAGGCGTCTTCCAGGCCGTCGAGCATCATGTGGTCGTAGATCTTGTCGTGGCCCATGCGGTAGCCGCCGCGGCCCTTGAGCATGAGATAGGGTGCGTTGGTCATGCTCTCCATGCCGCCGGCCACGATGACGTCGGCGCTGCCGCCGGCCAGCATGTCGTGCGCGAACATGGCCGCGCGCATGCCCGAGCCGCACATCTTGGACAGGGTCACCGCGCCCGCGCTCTTGGGCAGGCCGCCCTTGAAACCCGCCTGGCGCGCCGGGGCCTGGCCCTGGCCGGCCATCAGGCAGTTGCCCATCAGCACCTCGTTGACGAGCTCGGGGGCGATGCCCGCGCGCTCGACCGCGGCCTTGATGGCCGCGCCGCCCAGGTCATGGGCCGAGAGGGAAGAGAAGTCGCCCTGGAAAGCCCCCATGGGGGTGCGGGCGGCGCCGACGATGACGATGGGATCGGACATGGGTATAGCTCCGTGAAACAGGGATTGCGTGATGGTGCTATTTTGCCTTGTACCGATCGGCCACGCTTGACCAGGCGTAGTCGAACGATTACACTTCTTTCATGTTCTCGATCCGTCGAACCGACGAGTTCAACGCATGGCTGCACGGCATCAAGGACGGCATGACACACCGCCGTCTGCTGGTGGGCTGCGCAAGGCCTCGCTGGGTAATCTGGGCGATGTGAAATCCGTTGGCAACGGCGTGTTTGAAATGCGCGAGCATTTTGGACCGGGCTGGCGCATGTACTACGTGCAACGCGGCGCCGTGCTGGTCGTGATGCTGGGCGGTGGCGACAAATCAACGCAGGCCGCCGATATGGCCAAGGCCGTGAAACTGGCGGCCACCCTTGAGGAGTGATGCATGAGCAAGAAAATCCGCGCTTCCGATCTACCCGAGTTCGATTTCTCCGAGCATCTTGTTGATGATCAGGCCATCGCCGAATACCTGACCGCAGTTCTTGAGGAAAACGACCCCGCCCTGCTGGCGGCGGCGCTGGGCGACATCGCCCGCGCACGTGGCATGAGCAACATCGCCAAGGCCTCCGGCATTACACGCGAGGCGCTATATAAGGCGCTGCGAGCGGACGCGCAACCGCGCTTCGACACCGTCAACCGCGTCTGCGCGGCGCTGGGCGTCAAGCTGGTGGCGCAGCCGGTACATGCCTGAGCTGGGCATCGGCCACAATGCAGTCACTGCATGAACAGAAGTGAACAAACTCGATCCAAGGAGAGGATTTCATGACCATAAAGAATTCCTCAGCAACACCCGTGCCGTCATCCCGGATCGAAGGGCGGATTCAGGTACTGCGCGGCCAGCGGGTCATGATCGATGCCGACCTAGCAGATCTGTATGGGGTGTCCACCAAGGCGTTGAACCAGGCTGTCAAGCGCAACGCCAACCGCTTTCCGCCGGATTTCATGTTCCAGCTCGACGCGGCCGAGAAAGCCGAGGTGGTCACAAACTGTGACCACCTCCGGAAGTTGAAATTTTCCAAGACACTGCCCTACGCCTTCACCGAACACGGCGCGATACAGGCAGCCAATGTGCTGGCGTCCAGCCAGGCGGTGGAAATGGGGATTTATGTGGTCAGGGCGTTTGTGCATCTGCGCGAGGCCGCGGGCCTGCATGCAGACATAGCCAAGCGGCTGTCTGAGCTGGAACTGAAGACGGAGAGCCTGGAACTGTCACACGGCACCTTCAGCCGCAATACGCGGCTGCAACTCAGGCAGCTACTGGATGCCGTGCGTGAACTGACCACGCCGCCCGAGCCGCCCAAGCGCCCCATCGGGTTTGTGCCGCTGGAAGACAAGAAGAACAAGCCGGCTGGCAAGGCTGTGAAAAGACCGTAACTCGATCCGGTCTTTTTTCTAGCTGGCGCCACGCGGACGGGTTGGCACGCCGGGCACCCGGGGAGATCCGTTCTCCGGCGCACGCTCGCGGGGTGAGGCGGTGGGTTGGCGTGGGTTGCTGCGTCAACACCGTGTCGGGTACGCCAGCATGCGTGTCACCGCGAATGGCGCCTGCGCCCGGACGTCCCCATCTGTGCACATCGATGTCGCCACCTCGCGTGATTTCGGCTTGGCCGAGCAACAATTTGTGCTCGCACCATGAGGCGCCCGGTCAGGCCGGAATCACGCCTGCCAAACACCGTTGAGGGCAGGGGGCCCCTCACCCCTGCCCTCTCCCCAGAGGGGCGAGGGGGAAGAGAGCCGTCAGGTCAGGACTTGTTGATGGGAATGTAGATTTCCCCACCGGCGCGCTTGAACTCCTCTGACATGCTCTCCATACCCGCCTCCAGCGCCTGGGCCTCGCTCAGGCCCTTGGTCTTGGCGTACTCGCGCACCTCCTGCGTGATCTTCATCGAGCAGAACTTCGGGCCGCACATGGAACAGAAGTGCGCCACCTTGGCCGAGTCCTTCGGGAGTGTCTCGTCATGGAATTTCCGCGCCGTGTCCGGGTCCAGCGAGAGATTGAACTGGTCCATCCAGCGGAACTCGAAACGCGCCCTGGACAGCGCGTCGTCGCGCGCGCGCGCACCCGGGTGTCCCTTGGCCACGTCGGCCGCGTGCGCGGCGATCTTGTAGGTGATGATGCCGGTCTTCACGTCCTCGCGGTCGGGCAGGCCCAGGTGCTCCTTGGGCGTCACGTAGCAGAGCATGGCGGTGCCGAACCAGCCGATCATGGCCGCGCCGATGCCGCTGGTGATGTGGTCGTAGCCCGGGGCGATGTCCGTGGTCAGCGGGCCCAGCGTGTAGAAGGGCGCCTCGCCGCAGTGCTTGAGCTGCTCGGTCATATTGGCCTGCACCATGTGCATGGGCACATGACCCGGGCCTTCGATCATGGTCTGCACATCGTGTTTCCAGGCGATCTGCGTGAGCTCACCCAGGGTGCGCAGCTCGGCGAACTGCGCCTCGTCGTTGGCGTCCGCCCCCGAACCGGGACGCAGGCCATCACCCAACGAGAAGCTCACGTCATAGGCCTTCATGATGGCGCAGATGTCCTCGAAGTGCGTGTAGAGGAAGTTCTCCTGGTGGTGGGCGATGCACCACTTGGCGAGGATGGAACCGCCGCGCGAGACGATGCCCGTGACGCGCTTGGCCGTGAGGTGGATGAAGGGCAGGCGCACGCCGGCGTGGATGGTGAAGTAGTCCACCCCCTGCTCGGCCTGCTCGATCAGCGTGTCGCGGAAGATGGCCCACGTGAGGTCCTCGGCCACACCGCCCACCTTCTCCAGCGCCTGGTAGATGGGCACGGTGCCGATGGGCACGGGGGAGTTGCGCAGGATCCAGTCGCGTGTGGTGTGGATGTTCCTGCCGGTGGACAGGTCCATCACCGTGTCGGCGCCCCAGCGCGTGGACCACACCAGCTTCTCCACCTCTTCCTCGATGCTCGACGTCACCGCCGAGTTGCCGATGTTGGCGTTGATCTTGACCAGGAAGTTGCGCCCGATGGCCATGGGCTCCAGCTCGGGGTGGTTGATGTTGGCCGGGATGATGGCGCGCCCGCGCGCCACCTCGTCGCGCACGAACTCGGGCGTCACCACTTTCGGGATGCTCGCGCCGAAGCTGTTGCCCGCCAGGCGCTGTTCGCGCTCGGGGCTGTCCAGGTACTGGGCCGTCCACTCGCGCTGCTGGTTCTCGCGCAGGGCCACGTACTCCATCTCGGGGGTGATGATGCCTTTGCGGGCGTAGTGCATCTGGGTCACGTTGCCGCCTGCTTTGGCCCGGCGCGGTGTGCGTTGCAGGCCGGCGGCCTGTGCCCGCAGGGTGGCGATGCGCTGAACCTCGGGGTCGGCGGCATCTGGCGCGCGGCGGTGGCCGTCGTCCAGGGCCAGGGCATCGCGGCCCGTGTACGCCTCGGTGTCGGCCCGAGCCGCGAGCCAGGGGCCGCGCAGGTCGGGCAGGCCACGGCGCACGTCGATGCTGGCCTGCGGGTCGGTGTAGGGGCCGCTGGTGTCGTAGAGGGCCACGGTGTCGCCGTTGGTCAGGCGCACTTCGCGCAAGGGCACGCGGATGCCGGGGTGCAGCTGCCCCGCATCGTGCACCTTGGTCGAGGCAGGGAAGGGCTCACGGGTGAGGGTGAGCAGCTGGGCAAACTTGTCGGGGGCGTTCATGCGGGGCATCCTTGTCGAAGTGGCGGGGTGCTCCGAAAGGATGGTCAGACCCGCACCCGCTTGATGGTGGGGCAGGTGCCGTGCGCGAGGGCGCGGCGGGGGTCTGGCTCTTCTTACGTCGGTACGAACCGATTCAAGTTCACGGGTTTGGGTCTGGCCATCTCAGCAACACCACCATCATCGGCAGGCTGCACCCCGGAGCGGGGGCGAGTATAGCCCGGCATATCCCTTCCCGCGTGGATTTACCTCGGTGGGGGCACCAGCACCGTGGGTTTGCCCACCGGGTCGGTGTCGGGGAAGTCGCGGCTGTAGTGCAGGCCACGGCTTTCGCGGCGCATCAGGGCCGACATGACGATCAGGTCGGCCACCTGCACCAGGTTGCGCAGCTCCAGCAGGTCGCGGGTGACCTGGAACTGTGAGTAGAACTCGTGGATTTCGCGTTGCAGCAGCGTGATGCGGTGGGCCGCACGCTCCAGCCGCTTGGTGGTGCGCACAATGCCCACGTAGTCCCACATGAAACGGCGCAGCTCGTGCCAGTTGTGGGTGATGACCACCATTTCGTCGGGATCGGTCACGCGGCTGTCGTCCCAGTCGGGCAGGGTGGGGCGGGCCGAGGCAGGGCTGGCCAGGATGTCGTGTACGGCTTCGCGGGCAAACACCATGCATTCCAGCAGCGAGTTGCTGGCCAGCCGGTTGGCTCCGTGCAGGCCGGTGCAGGTGGTTTCGCCCACGGCGTACAGCCCGGCCAGGTCGGTGCGGCCTTTGAGGTCGGTGACCACGCCGCCACAGGTGTAGTGGGCCGCAGGCACCACGGGGATGGGCTGGCGCGTGATGTCGATGCCCAGTTCGGCGCAGCGGGCCTTGATGTTGGGGAAGTGGGCTTCCAGAAACTCGGGGCTCTGGTGGCTGATGTCCAGGTACACGCAGTCCACACCGTGCTTCTTCATCTCGAAGTCGATGGCGCGGGCCACCACGTCGCGCGGGGCCAGTTCTTCGCGCGGGTCGTGCTGGGGCATGAAGCGGGTGCCCCCAGCCTCGGGTGGCAGCAGCAGCTTGCCGCCTTCGCCGCGCACGGCTTCGGTGATGAGGTAGCTTTTGGCGTGCGGGTGGTACAGGCAGGTGGGGTGGAACTGGATGAACTCCATGTTGGCCACCCGGCAGCCGGCGCGCCAGGCGGCGGCAATGCCGTCGCCGGTGGCGGTGTCGGGGTTGGTGGTGTAGAGGTACACCTTGCCGGCGCCGCCCGTTGACAGCACGGTGTGGGTGGCGCCGATGGTGACCACTTCGTCCCGGTCGATGTCGAGCACATAGGCGCCGAGGCAGCGCTGGCGACCGCCGCCCTTGAGGCGCGCGGCGTTGATGAGGTCGACTGCGATGTGGCGTTCGAACACGCTGATGTTGGGATGCTGGTGCACCTGATCGATCAGCGTCGCCTGCACCGCTGCGCCGGTGGCGTCGGCGGCGTGGATGATGCGGCGCTGGCTGTGGCCGCCTTCGCGCGTGAGATGGAAGCCGAGCTGGTTCTCCGTATCCGGCGTGAACGGCACGCCGAGCTCGATCAGCCAGTCGATGGCGGCCTTGCTGTGCTCGACCACGAAGCGGGTGGCGTCGAGATCGCAGAGGCCGGCGCCGGCGATCAGGGTGTCCTCGACGTGCGACTGGATCGTATCGCTGGGATCGAGTACTGCGGCGATGCCGCCCTGCGCCCAGGCCGAGGCGGAGTCGGCCAGGGTGCGTTTGCTGACTAGGGCCACGCGACAGGTTTTCGCAAGGCGCAGCGCCAGCGATTGGCCGGCAAGACCGCTGCCGATGATCAGAACGTCGAAATGGGGCATGGTGGGAAGGCGCGGGCCTGAGGCCGACAGGAAACGGCCTGAAAATATATCACGCCGAATGAACTAATCCGGCGCCCTCCGGTCTGTGCATGCAGGACACATCCACGGCAAGCACTCGGGGGAGGGCCTGGCCGGGTCGGGTATACTCGGCTGCTTCAAAACGATTCCAAAAAAATACAGGCCCATGGGAGACCGCGAAGCGGATCAGCTCTTGGTTGAGCGCGTTCAAAGGGGCGACAAGCAGGCTTTCGGGCTGCTCGTCGCGAAGTATCAGCGCAAGCTGATACGCCTGATCGGACGCCTCATCCGCGACCCGGCGGAAGTCGAGGATGTGGCGCAGGAAGCCTTCGTCAAGGCCTATCGGGCCCTGCCGAACTTCCGCGGCGACAGCGCGTTCTATACGTGGCTGTACCGGATTGGCGTGAATACGGCCAAGAACTGGCTGGCAACCCAGGGGCGGCGTGCGCCGACCTCGACCGGGTTCGACAGCGAGGAGGCCGAAGGTTTTGACGATGCCGATCTGCTGCGCGACACCGACACGCCCGAGCGCGTGCTGATGTCGAAGCAGATCGGAGCAACGGTGAACAGCGCCATGGAGGCGCTGCCCGAGGATTTGAGGTCGGCGATCGTGCTGCGCGAGATCGAAGGCCTGAGTTACGAGGAAATCGCGCAGATCATGGATTGCCCCATCGGCACGGTGCGTTCGCGCAT
>JAGWTL010000159.1 GCA_028869035.1 Burkholderiales bacterium
GCCGTGCCCGCCGCGCCGGTTCCGGTCTACGCGGCGGGCAGCCTGCGCGAGGCGCTCACCGCCATCGCCGCCGACTTCGAGGCCCGCAGCGGCCACAAGGTCGCGCTCACCTTCGGCGCGTCCGGCCTGCTGCGCGAGCGCATCGAGAAGGGCGAGGGCGCGCAGGTTTTTGCCTCGGCGGATACCGATCACCCTCAGCGCCTGGCTGCGCGCGGGGGCTGTGTTGCACGGCGTCACCTGCCGGCATGACAGCGTGGGTTGGCAGATCACCCCGCCCAGCATCTACCGCACGGCCATCGCACAAGGCATGGTCCTGCTGCCGGATCGGCAGAGCACGACCTGACACGCATCTCCACAGTTCATTACGGGCGGCACGGTACCATTCGGACATGCACAAGAACGAGTCGGGGGGCGGCAATATGGCGCCGGAGGACACGGGCAGCCCCGTGCGCTTGTCCGTTGCCCTGCTGCAGGCCGAGAACCGGCGCCTGCGCGAGCAGCTTGACGGCCTGATGGCCGAGGCCCGCCTCAACCAGGACAAGCTGCGCCGCTTCGACCAGCTCGAGCGCAAGGTGATCGCCGCGTCCTCGCTGGCCGAACTGCTGCAGACCCTGCTGGTGGACTACCCCGCGCTGTTCGAACTCGACTGCGTCACCCTGGCCCTGGTGGACGCGCAGTACGAGGCCGCGCGCATCCTGGGCGAGGGCGGCGCGGCCCAGCCCGCCCAGTTGCTCTTCCTGCACGACGAACAGCCCCTGCAGCAGCTTTACGCCGCCGGCGCCCGCCCCCTGCTGGGCGCGCCCAGGGCGGCGCTGGACTTTCTGTTCGAAGGGCAGGGCGCGCCGGCCTCCGTGGCCCTGCTGCCCCTGGTGCACCGCGGCGCTTTCATCGGCAGCCTCAACCTGGGCAGCCGCGACGCGACACGTTTTGCCGCCGGCAGCAGCACCGACTTTCTGGAGCGCCTGGCCGCGCTGGCCGCCGTCTGCCTGGACAGCGCCCTGGCCACCGAGCGCCTCAGGCTCGCCGGCCTGACCGACGGCCTCACCGGTGTGCACAACCGCCGTTATTTCGAATCGCGTTGCCTGGAGGAAGTGCAGGCTGCACGCCGCAGCAAGCTGCCCCTGGTCTGCCTGCTGCTGGACGTGGACCACTTCAAGCGCATCAACGACACGCACGGCCACCCGGCCGGCGACGCCGTGCTGCGTTACGTGGCCCGCCTGATCCGCGCGCAGCTGCGCGGCAGCGACGTGGTGGCGCGCTACGGCGGGGAAGAGTTCGTGCTGCTGCTGCCCGCCACACCGCTGTCCGCCGCGCTGGAGATCGCCGAGCGCATCCGCCGTGTCATTGCGGCGCAGAGCATGCCGGTGCAGGTGGCCGAGCCGCTGCGCATCACGGTCTCCATCGGCGCCGCGCTGCTGCAGCCGGAGGGCGAGGGGGACGTCGCCGTGCTGGCCGCGGCCCTGGTGCAGCGCACCGACCAGGCGCTCTACGCCGCCAAGCAGGGCGGGCGCAACCGCGTGCTGGTTGCCGGGCAGCCTTGAGGGTGCTCGACACAGTTCCCGTCATGGTTCATGAAAGTCTCGGCAGGCTGAGGAACCCGGATTTTTCCAAGGAGCGGGCATGAGCGACACCGTGCGTTCTGTGGCGCTGGTGTTCTGATACGCTCGGTCGCAAGCAACAACGGAGACGAGGCAGCCTCCCCGCATCAAGACGCCAGCGTCCAAGGCCTGCGCCTGTCTTGGGCTCCAAGACCCTGACGAGGAGAGTTCATGGAAGTTCAAAACGCGTCGGTTCCCGGTTCCCGGCAAGACGCCCCCCCGCCGGTCTCATTCTGGGAAGCCTTTCTGTTCTGGCTCAAGCTGGGGTTCATCAGCTTCGGTGGCCCCGCCGGGCAGATTTCCATCATGCACCAGGAGCTGGTGGAGCGCCGGCGCTGGATATCCGAGCGGCGTTTCCTGCACGCGCTGAACTACTGCATGGTCCTGCCGGGGCCCGAAGCGCAGCAGCTCGCCACCTACATCGGCTGGATGATGCACCGCACCCGCGGCGGCATCGTGGCGGGTGTCCTGTTCGTTCTGCCCTCGCTGTTCATCCTGATCGCGCTGTCCTGGGTCTACATCGCCTTCGGTGAACAGCCCGTCGTCGCCGGGCTGTTCTATGGCATCAAGCCGGCCGTCACCGCGATCGTGGTGCACGCCGCCCACCGCATCGGCTCGCGGGCCCTCAAGAACGGTGCCCTGTGGGCCATCGCCGCCGCGTCCTTCGTGGCCATCTTCGCGTTGGACGTTCCCTTCCCGGCCATCGTGGCGGCCGCCGCGCTGACCGGTTATGCCGGCGGGCGCATCGCCCCGGAGAAGTTCAAGACCGGGGGCGGCCACGGCCAGGCCGGCGCATCCTACGGCGCCGCGCTGATCGACGACCACACACCGACGCCGGAGCACGCCCGCTTCCGCTGGTCACGCCTGTGGCAGGTGGCCGCCATCGGCGCCCTGCTGTGGCTCATCCCCATGGGCTTGCTCAGCGCCTGTTATGGCTGGGACCACACCCTGACCCAGATGGGCTGGTTCTTCACCAAGGCTGCGCTGCTGACCTTTGGCGGCGCCTACGCGGTGCTGCCCTATGTGTACCAGGGCGCGGTGGGCCACTACGGCTGGCTCACACCCGCGCAGATGATCGACGGCCTGGCCCTGGGCGAGACCACGCCGGGCCCGCTGATCATGGTGGTGGCCTTCGTCGGTTTTGTCGGCGGCTACGTCAAGGCCGTGTTCGGCCCCGAGAGCCTGTTCCTGGCCGGCGCCGTGGCCGCCAGCCTGGTGACCTGGTTCACCTTTTTGCCGTCCTTCATCTTCATCCTGGCGGGTGGCCCGCTGGTGGAGTCCACCCACGACGACCTGAAGTTCACCGCCCCGCTGACCGCCATCACGGCGGCCGTGGTCGGCGTGATCCTCAACCTGGCGCTGTTCTTCGGTTACCACGTGCTCTGGCCTGATGGTCTGCAAGGGCGTTTCGACGGGGTCTCCGCCCTCATCGCGCTGGGAGCCGCCGTGGCCCTGTTCCGTTTCAAGCGCAACGTGATCCACGTGATCGCGGCCTGTGCGCTGATCGGGCTGCTCGTGACCTGGTTGTTGTGAGTTGGTGCGCGATGTGATCGCGGCCCCGGTCCCGGCCTCAGCCGGTCGCCGCGATCACCACGCCGGCTTCGTTCACCGCCGCCATGGCGCTGTGCCCCGGCTTCAGGCCGTGGCCGGCCGCCGCAAACCCCACCAGCTGCACACCGCTGCCCAGGCGCAGGTTCACTTCGCCGCCGGCGGCCGCGCGTGAGGCGCGGGTCACCACGCCCTGCAGCACATTGCGGGTGGAGGAGGGCGCGATGCGCTGCGCCACCTGCATGGCCGTGGCCTTGCACAGGGCCAGCACCGGCAGGCCGGCCCGCAGGCCCAGCAACTGCACGCTTTCGCGTGTGATGCGGGCATGGACCGCGCCCCCATCGGCCAGCAGCAGCTGCACGCGCACCAGTCCCTGCAGCGGCTTGATCGTGCCCACGGTGCAGGGGAACTGGTTGCGCATGCTGGTGCGCAGGGACAGGGCGGCGCGCCCCGGGGTGCTGGCCTCGCCGGTGCCCAGCCGCGCCAGCACCTGCCGCCGCGCGCGGGCCAGTTCTTCGGCCGCCAGCAGCACGCGTTGGCCGGCCGGTGTCAGCACCGCGCCGCCGCCGCCGCTGCCGCCCACGGCCTTTTCCACCAGGGGCGTGCCGGCCAGGTTGGCCAGGGTCTCCAGCGCCTGCCAGGCCGCCTTGTAGCTCACACCCGCGCCGCGCGCCGCTTCCGAGATGGAGCCCGCCGCACCGATGCGGCGCAGGATGTCGATGCGCTTGTCGCCGGCCTCGAAGCCCAGCACCTCGGCCAGCGGCAGTGCCTTCTTGCTCATGGGGTTCTGGCGCTATTCATGGATTGAATAGCGTAGCAGATTCCATGCTACAGTTTCGCTATTCATTTTATGAATAGCGAGGGTCCGCATGAAACGTCTGTGTATTGCTCTGTCCGCCGTCTGTCTTGCGCTCGCGGCGCAGGCTGCCGAAGTCTCCGTCGCTGTGGCGGCCAATTTCACCGCGCCCATGCAGAAGATCGCCCCGCTGTTCGAGGCGGACACCGGCCACAGGGCCGTGCTGGCCTTCGGCTCCACCGGCCGTTTTTACGCGCAGATCAGGAACGGCGCGCCCTTCCATGTTCTGCTGGCTGCCGACGACGAAACACCCGCCAAACTGGAGAAGGAAGGGCAGGGTGTGGCCGGCACGCGTTTCACCTACGCCATCGGCCGCCTGGTGCTCTGGAGCAGACAACCCGGCCTGGTGGATGACCAGGGCGCGGTACTCAAGACGGGCAAGTTCGACAAGCTCGCCCTGGCCGACCCGAAGCTCGCGCCCTATGGCCTGGCCGCCATCGAAACCCTGACCCGGCTCCGCCTGCTGGACACGCTGCGCCCGAAGTTCGTGTTGGGTGAGAGCATCGCTCAGACCCACCAGTTCGTTGCCACGGGAAACGCGGCGCTCGGTTTTGTGGCCTATTCCCAGGTATTGGCCGAAGGCCGCCTGCAGGGCTCGGCCTGGCTGGTGCCGGCCGATCTGCACACCCCCATCCGGCAGGATGCGCTGCTGCTCGGCCGGGGCAAGGACAACGCCGCCGCCGCCGCCCTGCTGCAGTACCTGCGCGGCGACAAGGCGCGTGCCATCGTCCGTTCCTACGGCTACGATCTGGAAGACCCCCAGAAATAGCCAGCCCCGCACCCATGCCCTTCAGCCCCGAAGCCCTGCAGTCCGTCTGGCTTACCCTCGAACTGGCCGCGCTGACCTCCCTGCTGTTGCTGCTGCTGGCCACGCCGCTGGCCTGGTGGCTGGCGCAGGGTCGTTCGCGCTGGCGCGCGCCCATCAGTGCCCTGGTCACGTTGCCGTTGGTGCTGCCGCCCACGGTGCTGGGCTTTTACCTGCTGGTGGCCCTGGGCCCGCAGGGGCCGCTGGGCCAGCTCACGCAGGTCCTGGGCTGGGGCCTGCTGTCCTTCACCTTCACGGGCCTGCTGATCGGCTCCATCGTCTACTCCCTGCCCTTCGCGGTGCAGCCGCTGCAAGATGCCTTCGAGACCATGGGCCGACGCCCCATGGAGGTGGCCGCCACGCTGCGCGCCCGCCCGCTGGACGCCTTCTTCACCGTGGCCCTGCCCCAGGCCCGCGCCGGATTCCTCACCGCCGCCATCCTGAGTTTCGCGCACACCGTGGGTGAGTTCGGCGTGGTGCTCATGATCGGCGGCAACATCCCAGGCCAGACCCGTGTGGTCTCCACCCAGATCTACGGCCATGTGGAAGCCATGGAATACGCCCAGGCCCACTGGCTGGCCGGTGGCATGGTGCTGTTCTCCTTTGTCGTGCTGCTGGCGCTGGCCCTGCTGCGCCGGCGCAATATGCGTGTGATGCCATGAGCGCCGACGGGTTCCACATCCGCCTCACGCTGCCGCGTGCCGACTTCGATGTGCATGTCAGCCTGGCCCTGCCTGCGCGGGGCATCACCGTGCTGTTTGGCGCCTCCGGCTCGGGCAAGACCAGCGTGCTGCGCTGCGTGGCCGGGCTGGAGCGGGCGCAGCATGCACGCATCGTTGTGGGCGGCGAGGTCTGGCAGGACGGCGCGCAGCGCGTCTTCCTGCCCACGCACCGCCGCGCCCTGGGTTATGTCTTCCAGGAAGCCAGCCTGTTTGATCACCTCGATGTCGAGGGCAATCTGCGCTACGGCCTGCAGCGCGCCCGCGCGACCGGCGCCGAGATCACGCTGCACACCGCCGTGCAGCTGCTGGGCATAGGCGACCTGCTGCGCCGCCGCACCGACCAGCTCTCGGGCGGCGAGCGCCAGCGCGTGGCCATCGCCCGCGCCCTGGCCACCAGCCCCAGGCTGCTGCTGCTGGACGAGCCCATGGCCGCACTGGACAGCGCGCGCCGCCAGGACATCCTGCCCTGGCTGGAGCGCCTGCGCGACGAGCTGCGCATCCCCATGCTTTACGTCACCCACTCGGCCGACGAGCTGGCCCGCCTGGCCGACCACCTGGTGGTGCTGGAACGCGGCCGGGTGCAGGCCGAAGGGGCCGTGCAGGAGGTGCTCTCCGCCATCGACAGCCCCGTGGTGGCGGGGGAGGACGCCGGTGCCCTGCTGAGCGGCCGGGTGGCCGAGCGCGACGCGCACTGGCAACTGGTGCGTGTGGCCTTTGACGGCGGCAGCCTCTGGCTGCGCGACAGCGGCGTGCCCGTGGGCCAGGCTGTACGCCTGCGTGTGCTGGCCCGTGACGTGAGCCTCACCACCGAAGAGCCGCAGCACACCAGCATCCAGAACCACCTGCCTTGCACGGTCGAATCCATCGCGCCGGATGCCCACCCCTCGCAGGTGCTGCTGCGGGTGCGCTGCGGCGCCTCGGTGCTCTTGGCGCGCATTACGCGCCGCGCGCTCGATGCACTGGGCCTGCATCCGGGCAGCGTGGCCTGGGCGCAGGTGAAGTCCGTAGCGCTGGTGCAGTAGGGCGCTCAGCCGCCGCAGTGCGCCCCGGCCTGTTTTCGGCTCAGGCTTCGTCCGCCGTCTCATTGATCCGCGCTTTCACCCCGTTGAGCATCTGCTCCAGCTGCTCGCGTTCCTTCGCGGCGAGCCCGCCAGACAGGTCCGTGGCCAGGCTGCAGCGGACAATGCAGGCGGC
>JAGWTL010000160.1 GCA_028869035.1 Burkholderiales bacterium
GAAGCTGTCCGAGGTCTACCTGGGGCCCTTCGTGGGCGGCGGCATCGAGATCTGGTTTGCCTATGTGCTGGCGCTCGTTTTCCTGCTGTTCCGGCCGCAGGGCTTGTTTGGCGAGAAGATCATCGATCGCGTATGACAGCTCGCTGCGCTCGCATGACCATGCCGCCGCGCGGCACGATGACTTTGTCTGCGGCATCGATGATGGCGCCGCAGACGCCAAGTTGTTCATGCGGGCCTTGCACGCGTCATCGAAGCGGCGCAGCCGCAAGGTCATTCCGTCCTTGAGCAGCGAAGCTGCGGAGTCATTAGCTCATGTTCTACAGAGAAAACGGCCAGTTCAAGACCAGCTACCGCGCGGACCAGCAGATCTTTGCGATTGCGCAGGACCGGCGGGCCATCCTGGCGCTGATCGCCTTCGCTTTTGTTGGCGTGCCCCTGCTGGCCGATGAATACCTGTTCCGCGCCATCTTCATTCCCTTCCTCATCCTGGCGCTGGCGGCGGTGGGCGTGAACATTCTGGTCGGCTACTGCGGCCAGATCTCGCTGGGTTCGGGCGCCTTCATGGCGGTGGGGGCTTACGCGGCCTACAACACCTTTGTGCGCATCGAGGGCATGCCGCTGCTCGTGGCCCTGCTCTCGGGCGGTTTCTTCGCCACGCTGGTGGGCATCTTCTTCGGCATCCCCAGCTTGCGGGTCAAGGGCCTGTACCTGGCGGTGGCCACGCTGGCCGCGCAGTTCTTCTGCGACTGGGCCTTCCTGCGCATCGGCTGGTTCACCCACGGCAATCCCTCGGGTTCGGTGTCGGTGTCCAACCTGCAGGTCTTCGGTCTGCCGGTGGAGACCCCGCTACAGAAGTACCTGTTCTGCCTGGTCCTGCTGCTGCTGTTCGCCCTGCTGGCCAAGAACCTGGTGCGCAGCGCGGTGGGTCGCGAGTGGATGGCCATTCGCGACATGGACGTGGCGGCGGCGGTGATCGGCATCCGCCCCATGTACGCCAAGCTCAGCGCCTTTGCCGTGAGCTCCTTCATCATCGGCGTGGCCGGTGCGCTCTGGGGCTTCGTGCACCTGGGCGCCTGGGAGCCGGCGGCCTTTTCGGTGGACCGTTCCTTCCAGCTGCTGTTCATGGTGATCATCGGCGGCCTGGGCTCCATCATGGGCAGCTTCTTCGGCGCGGCCTTCATCGTGGTGCTGCCTATCGTGCTCAACCAGCTGCTGCCGGCGCTGGGCAGTGTGGTCGGCGTGGAGATTTCCACGGCCGCCATCTCCCACACCGAGTTCATGGTCTTCGGTGCGTTGATCGTCTGGTTCCTCATCGTCGAACCGCACGGCCTGGCCAAGTTGTGGAGCATCGCCAAGCAGAAGCTGCGCCTGTGGCCGTTCCCGCATTGATTCCCCATTAATCGTTGAGTGTTCTTTCGCGTGCTTCACCCACAACCTACCAGGAGACAAACCATGAAGCTTCGTCAACTCGCCCTCGCCGCCTCGCTGACGGCCGCCGCCGTCACGGGTGCGCTCAGTTCCACGGCCGCGTTCGCGCAGGCCAAGGAACAGTTTTTCCCGGTGCTGGTCTACCGTACCGGCGCCTACGCGCCCAACGGCGTGCCCTTTGCCAACGGCTATGTGGACTACCTCAAGCTCACCAATGCGCGCGGCGGCATCAATGGCGTGAAGGTCTCTTTCGAGGAATGCGAGACCGGCTACGCCACCGACCGCGGCGTCGAGTGCTACGAGCGCCTCAAGGGCAAGAACGGCGGCGCCACGGTGTTCCAGCCCCTGTCCACCGGCATCACCTTCGCGCTGACCGAGAAGGCCCCGGGTGACAAGATCCCGCTCATCACCGCCGGTTATGGTCGCAGCGAGTCGGCCGACGGCATGGTCTTCAAGTGGAATTTCCCGCTCTCCGGAACCTACTGGGTGGCCGCCGACACGCTGATCCAGCACATCGCCAAGAAGGAAGGCGGCTACGACAAGCTCAAGGGCAAGAAGATTGCGCTGGTGTACCACGACAGCCCTTTCGGCAAGGAGCCCATCCCGCTGCTGCAGGAACGCGCCGCCATGCACGGCTTTCAGCTGAGCCTGCTGCCCGTGACCCACCCGGGCGTGGAGCAGAAGGCCACCTGGCTGCAGATCCGCCAGAACCGGCCTGACTACGTGCTCAACTGGGGTTGGGGCGTGATGAACTCCACCGCGCTCAAGGAGGCCCAGGCCACCGGCTACCCGCGCGAGAAGATGTACGGTGTGTGGTGGGCTGGCGCCGAGCCTGACGTCAAGGACGTGGGCCAGGGCGCCAAGGGCTACAACGCCATCATGATGCAGCACGGCGCCGAGCCGGGTGCCGCCGTGGTCAAGCAAATCCTGGAGAAGGTGCATGCCAAGGGACAGGGCACCGGGCCGAAGGAGGAAGTCGGCCAGGTGCTGTACATGCGCGGCCTGCAGGCGGCCATGTTCGCCATCGAAGGCGTGCGCGCCGCGCAGGAACGTTACGGCAAGGGCAAGGTCATGAGCGGCGAGCAGGCGCGCTGGGGCTACGAGAACCTGAATCTCACGCAGGCCAAGCTCGATGCGCTGGGCTTCAAGGGCGTGATGCGCCCCATCTCCACCAGTTGCCAGGACCACATGGGCGCCTCCTGGGCCCGCGTGCACACCTGGGACGGCAGCAAGTTCGTCTGGAGTTCCGACTGGTACCAGGCCGACGAGCAGATCCTCAAGCCCATGGTGAAGAATGCGGCCGACAAGTACGCGGCCGAGAAGAAGCTGCAGCGGCGCACGCCAGCTGACTGTCAATCCTGAGGTGGTTCCCTCTCTCCCTCCGGGAGAGGGGGGCAGGAGAGCCAAGGTCTAGAGAGCACAACATGGACAAACCTAGCATCGTACTCAACGTCAACGGCATCGAGGTCATCTACAACCACGTGATCCTGGTGCTCAAGGGCGTGTCGCTGCAGGTGCCGGAAGGGGGCATCGTGGCGCTGCTCGGGGGCAACGGCGCGGGCAAGACCACGACGCTGCGCGCCATCTCCAATCTGCTCAAGGGCGAGCGCGGCGAGGTGACCAAGGGTTCGATCGAGTTGCGCGGCGAGCGCATCGAGAACCTCACGCCGTCCGAGCTGGTGCAGCGTGGCGTGGTGCAGGTGATGGAGGGGCGGCACTGCTTTGCCCATCTGACCATCGAGGAGAACCTGTTGACCGGGGCCTACACGCGCAAGAGCAAGACCGAAGTGGCCGCTGGCCTGGAGAAGGTCTACACCTACTTCCCGCGCCTGAAGACACGCCGCGGCTCGCAGGCGGCCTACACCTCGGGGGGCGAACAGCAGATGTGCGCCGTCGGCCGGGCGCTCATGGCCCATCCCAGCATGGTGCTGCTGGACGAGCCCTCCATGGGTCTGGCGCCGCAGATCGTGGAAGAGGTGTTCGAGATCGTGAAAGACCTGAACCAGAAGGAGCGCGTGACTTTCCTGCTGGCCGAGCAGAACACGAACATGGCGCTCAAGTACGCGGACTACGGCTACATCATGGAGTCCGGCCGCATCGTGATGGATGGCGCAGCGGTCGACCTGGCCAGCAACGAGGACGTGAAGGAGTTCTACCTCGGCATGGGCGGCGGCGAGCGCAAGAGTTTTCGAGACGTCAAAAGCTACAAACGCCGTAAGCGTTGGCTGGCGTGAACCGATTCACCCCTCCCCCCTTTGGGGGGTGGGGGTGGGGGTGAGGGGCGGGCGTTGGATGAGTAAGAGCCCTCACCCCAACCCTCTCCCGGACGGAGAGGGAAAAGAGAGGCAAGGATGACTGATTTTTTTGATGCGCTCGAAACGCGCGATCCCGCGCAGCGCGAGGCGGCGCTGCTGGCCGCCCTGCCGGGCCATGTGGCGCAGGCCCAGCGTTTGGCCCCGGCGTTTGCCGAGATCCTGCGCGGCGTCGATGCGACGGCGATCACCAGCCGGGTCGCGCTGGCCCGCCTGCCGGTGACGCGCAAGCACGAGCTGCTGGAGCGCCAGCGGGCTGCGCGCGCGCGTGGTGCGGGTGATCCCTTCGGCGGTTTCGCTGCGATCGGCTGGCGCGGCCTGCTGCGCAACAGCGGGGCGCGGCGCGTTTTCCAGTCGCCCGGCCCGATCTACGAGCCCGAGGGGCATGCCGCGGATTACTGGCGCAGTGCCCGCGCCTTTGCGGCGGCCGGTTTCGAGGCCGGTGATCTCGTGCACAACTGCTTCAGCTACCACCTGACCCCCGGCGCCTGGATCATGGAGGCCGGCGCACAGGCCCTGGGCTGCACGGTGTTTCCGGGCGGAACGGGCAATAGCGAGCAGCAGCTCGCGGCCATCGCGGACCTGCGGCCCGTGGCCTACGCCGGCACACCGAGTTTCCTGAAGATCCTGGTCGAGAAGGCGCAGGAAGCGGGACAGACCCTGTCCATCCGCAAGGCCCTGGTCAGCGGCGAGGCCTTTCCGCCCAGCCTGCGCGACTGGCTGGGTGGGCGCGGCATCACCGCCTACCAGTGTTATGCCACGGCCGACGTCGGCCTCATCGCCTACGAGACTTCGGCGCGCGAGGGCCTGGTGCTGGAGGAGGACGTGATCATGGAGATCGTGCGTCCCGGCACTGGCGACCCCGCGCCCGAGGGCGAGGTGGGCGAGGTGGTGGTCACGGTACTGAATCCGGACTACCCGCTGATCCGTTTCGGCACCGGCGACCTCTCGGCCATCCTGTCCGGCCCTTGCCCCACGGGGCGCAGCAACACCCGCATCAAGGGCTGGCTGGGGCGCGCTGACCAGACCACCAAGGTGCGTGGCATGTTCGTGCATCCAGGCCAGATCGCCGAGATCGTCAAGCCTTACCCGGAGGTGGTGCGCGCGCGCCTGGTGGTGGCCGGTGAGATGGCCAACGACCGCATGACACTGCAGGTGGAAACCGCCTGCGGCGGGCCAGGCGAACTGGCCCTGCGCATTGCCGAAACCATCCGCGACGTGACCAAGTTGCGCGGCGAGGTGGAGCTGGTACTGCCCGGCAGCCTGCCCAACGACGGCAAGGTGATCGAGGACGCACGCAGTTACAAGTAAGCAGCCTGTTTGGGCGGGGTTTTCCCTCGGACTAAGTATTTTCCGCGCTGGCATGCCGGACGGGCGGGGCTAGACTCTCTCCCATTCTTTGGAGGTTCACCATGAAACGTTTGTTATTGCTTGTTGCCGCCGTGACCGCTATCGCGGCCCAGGCCCAATCCTTCCCCGGATCCAAGCCCATCACCATCGTCGTGCCTTTCGCGGCCGGCGGCCCGACCGACCGCGTGGCGCGCGACCTGGCCGAGGCCATGCGCAAACCCATGGGTGGTGTCAGCATCTTGGTGGACAACGCAGCCGGCGCCGGCGGCTCCATCGGCGCCAACAAGGTGGCCAAGGCTGTCGCCGACGGGCACACCCTGCTGCTGCATCACATCGGCATGGCCACCATGCCCACCCTGGTGCGCAACCTGCCCTTCAAGGTCGAGACCGACTTCGAGTACTTGGGCATGGTCAATGATGTGCCGATGACGCTGATCGGTCGCCCCAGCCTGCCGGCCAACAACTTCAAGGAACTGACGGCCTGGATCAAGGACAACAATGGCAAGATCAACCTGGGCAACGCCGGCATCGGCGCCGCCTCGCACCTGTGCGGCCTGATGTTCCAGAACGCGCTCAAGACCGACATGACCACCGTTCCCTACAAGGGCACCGGTCCGGCGATGACCGACCTGATCGGTGGCCAGATCGATCTGCTGTGCGACCAGACCACCAACACCAGTGGCCAGATCGAGGCTAAGAAGGTCAAGGCCTACGCCGTGACCACGGCCAAGCGCCTGACGACGCCGGCGCTCAAGGACCTGCCCACGCTCAACGAGTCCGGCCTCAAGGGCTTCGAAGTGACGATCTGGCACGGCCTGTACGCGCCCAAGGGCACGCCGGCCGATGTGCTGGCCAAGCTCAACGCCGCGCTCAAGGCCGCGCTCAAGGACCCGGACTTCATCAAGAAGCAGGAAGGCCTGGGCGCCGTGGTGGTGACCGACAAGCGCGTCGAACCGGCTGAACACAAGAAGTTCGTGGCGGACGAGATTGCCAAGTGGAGTCCTATCTTGAAGGCGGCTGGGGTTTACGCGGACTGATCTTTAGCGTTCTGCGCTTTTGCTGAAAGGCCACCTTCGGGTGGCTTTTTCTTTTTCTGGCTTTGAGGTTGGGTTTGATATTGTGGCATTGCCGGGATGTGCCCCCGGCAGGGCAGTAACTTTCTTTTGCTTCGCCAAAAGAAAGTCACCAAAGAAAAGGCGACCCTGGTGTCCGTGACCCCGGCTGTGCCGGGGCAACCTGCGGTGCTCGCGTCAGGCGGGAGCCGCGCAAACTCGCTACGCTCAAACATGCGCGTCTCTTGATCCGCCTGCCGCTGCGCTCCTCGGCACATACACAAGGGAACCCGGGAATCGAAGAGCCGAACCCACAAGGACGCGCCATGGCGCGTCCTTGTTGTTTTTGGATGTCTGGTATTCGGTTCCCACCGCCGTAATAAGGAGGCGAGTAGCGCAGGGCCGGGCGGATGAAGGGGCGCGCATGTCTGAGCGCAGCGAGTTTGCGCGCACCCCGTCCGGGCCGAGCAACGCAGCGTGCCCGTAGCGCAGCGGAGGGACGACGAATCCGGCTCGCCTTTCTTTTGGGTACTTTGCTTTGGCGAAGCAAAGAAAAGTACCTCGCCCGCCG
>JAGWTL010000161.1 GCA_028869035.1 Burkholderiales bacterium
AAGCTGGGCTGGGCCGCGCAGCTGCACGAGATCGGCAGCGCCATCTCGCACAGCGACTACCACAAGCACGGCGCCTACATCCTGGACAACGCCGACGCCGCCGGCTTCACCATGAACGAGCTGCACCGCCTGGGCCAGCTCGTGTTGGGCCACCGCGGAAAACTGCGCAAGCTGGACCTGGAACTCGACGACGAGGCCTTCACCCTGCAACTCATGGCCCTGCGCCTGGCCGTCATCCTCTGCCACGCGCGGCGTGATCCAGACCTGCAGGGGTTGCGTCTGGCGTGGGACGGGGAGCGTGAAGTGCAACTGAGTTTCCGTGCGGACTGGGTGCAGCGTTACCCGCAGTCAGCCCATCTGCTGATAGATGAAGTGCAGGCTTGGTTGAAGACGGCGTGGACCTTGCAGGTGGAAAATCCGGACTGAATCGACTACCGGCCAGGCGCGAGTCTTCGATCCAAATGAAAACGCCGCCAGCGTTTCCGCTAGCGGCGTTCATATTTATCGATTGGTCGGTGTGAAAGGATTCGAACCTTCGACCCCTTGCACCCCATGCAAGTGCGCTACCAGGCTGCGCCACACACCGATCGAGCCTTGAATTATACCTGCAGATTTGGCCCCTTCCTGGGGCTCGGACTCAGAAGCTGCCGGCGAGCAGGTCGCGGATTTCGGTGAGTTCGCGTTTGACCAGGTGCAACTTGTCGACGGCGGCGGGCAGATCGTCTTCCACCAGCTGGCTCTCGCTGAACTCGTCCAGGTCGGACGGTTCGTTCATCTCCAGCACTTCCACCCCGTCGAGCATGACTTCGCCGGCGCGTTTCTTGTCGCGCTCGGCGGACAGCAGCTCTTGCATCTTGTTGCGCGCGCCGCTGATGGTGAAACCCTGGTCGTAGAGCAGGTCACGGATGCGGCGGATCATGAGCACCTCGTGGTGCTGGTAGTAGCGGCGGTTGCCGCGCCGCTTCATGGGTCGCAGCTGGGTGAACTCCTGCTCCCAATACCGTAGCACGTGAGGCTTGACGCCACACAGGTCGCCGACCTCACCGATGGTGAAGTAGCGTTTGGCAGGGATGGGAGGGAGCGCATTCTCCATTGAAATCAATGTGATACGAGAGAAAGCTTCTAGGTTACTCTAAGTCATGGGCGGATGCAAAGCATGTTTGCACGGAATCTGAAAAAGCCGGGTTTGTCCGGGGACCGGAGTGACGGGCCGCCACAGGCCGCGTCCCGAAATGGGGTCGAATGGCCGTCAAAGCGGCTTGGATGGGGGGGGTGAAGGAAGCACCAGCCCGCAGCAGCGGGGCCGGGCGGGGAGAAATCAGGCGGCGATACGAGACACCGGGCGACCGCCCTCCTCCTGGATCTGTTCCTTGAGCTTGTGGCTGGCGTGGAAGGTGACCACGCGGCGCGCTTCGATGGGGATGGCCTCACCCGTGCGCGGGTTGCGGCCGGGGCGCGGGGCCTTGGTGCGGATCTGGAAGTTGCCGAAGCCCGAGATCTTGACGTCGTTGCCGTTGACCAGGCTGTCGGCGATCAGGTCGAAGAAGGCGTCGATCATGTCCTTGGACTCGCGCTTGTTCAGCCCGATCTGCTCAAACAGAAGTTCGGCCAATTGCGCCTTGGTCAGCGCGGGGGTTTCCAGACTTTCGACCGTGATTTCCATGGTTGTCTCGTGCCGTGTTGTTCTTGCTTATCGCGTGTTGCGCCGCTCAGGCGCGCAGACGCGCGCCCACCTGTTGCTGCAGCGTGGCCAGCACGGCCTCCATGCCGGACTCAATCTGTTCTTCGGTCAGGGTGGCTTCATCGCTGTTGAGCGTCAGGCGCACCGCCAGGCTTTTCTCGCCCTCGGCCAGGCCGGCCGAGGCTGCCCCCGGCTTGGCGCGGTAGACGTCGAAGAGTATCGCATGACGCAGCAGGCCGGCCGTGGGCGCGGCCCAGATGGCTTGCATCAGAGCAGCGTGGCTCACGCTCTCGGCCACGATGACGGCCAGGTCGCGCTCTACCGCCTGGAACTTGCTCATGGCGCGCAGGGTCGGTACCTCGCGCGCGAGCACGGCGTCGAGCTCCAGCTCGAACAGCACGGGCGTCTGGGCCAGCTCGTAGCCTTGGCGCCAGCGCGGGTGCAGCTCGCCCACGTAACCAATCGCTTTGCCGTCCAGCCGCACGCGGGCGCAGCGGCCTGGGTGCAAGGCTGGGTGTTCGGCGGCTTCAAAGACGGGCTGGCGCGGGGCCAGCAGGGCTTCCACATCGGCCTTGACATCAAAGAAGTCCACGGCGCGTTCCTTGGTGGCCCACTGCAGGCTGTCCACGCCGCCCGCGGCCAGGCCGGCCACACGCATGGGCTGGGCGAAGCCGGCCACACTGGTGTGACTGTCGGCCACGCTGGCATCACGCAGGAAGACTCGGCCCAGTTCGAACACGCGCACGCGCCCGGTCTTGCGGTCCAGATTGAACTTGAGAACCTGCAGCAGCGAGCCCAGCAGCGTGGAGCGCATCACGCCCATCTGGCTGGCGATGGGGTTCATGAGCTTGATGGGGTTCGGGTTGCCCGCCAGCTCCTGCTCCCAGCGTTCGTCCACGAAGCTGTAGTTGATGGTTTCCTGGTAGCCCAGCGCGGCCAGCTGGCGGCGCACCGCAAAGGGGCTGCGCTGGGCCTCCAGGCGGCTCTTGGGCACCACGGGCGCCAGCGGCGGGGTGTGGGGCAGATGGTCATAGCCCACCAGGCGCGCCACTTCTTCGATAAGGTCTTCCTCGATCTGCAGGTCGAAGCGGTACAGCGGGGGCGTCACGGTAATGGTCCCCTCGCCTTCCTTGAGCGGCAGGCCCAGGCGCTTGAGCGCGTCGGCGCACTGCGATTGGGTCACCGGCATGCCGATGATCTTGGCCGCGCGCGCCACGCGCAGGGTGACAGGCTGGGCCACCGGCATCTTGACTTGCTGGTCGTCGATGGGGCCGCAGGCGGTGGTGGGTGTGCCGCAGATGTCCACGATGAGCTGGGTGATGCGCTCGATGTGCTCCACGGTGAGCTGCGGGTCCACGCCGCGCTCGAAACGGTGGCCGGCGTCGGTAGCGAAGTTGTAGCGACGCGAGCGGCCGGCAATCGCACGCGGCCACCAGAAGGCGGCTTCGACGTAGACGTGCCGGGTGTCGTCGGACACGGCGGTGGCATCGCCGCCCATGATGCCGGCCAGGGACTCGACCTGCTGGTCGTCGGCGATCACGCCCACTTCGGCATCGACGGTGACGGTGTTGCCGTTGAGCAGCTTGAGCTGTTCACCCGGCTTGCCCCAGCGCACGTCCAGCGTGCCGTGGATCTTGTCCAGGTCGAAGATGTGCGAGGGACGGCCGTACTCGAACATCACGTAGTTGGAGATGTCCACCAGCGCGGTCACGCTGCGCTGGCCACAACGGGCCAGGCGGTCCACCATCCACTGCGGGGTGGCGGCTCTCGTGTTCACGTTGCGCACGATGCGGCCCGAGAAACGGCCGCAGAGATCGGGCGCGCTGACCTTGACGGGCTGCTTGTCGGCCAGCCTGGCCGCCACAGGAGCGATGGCCGGGGTCTTGAGCAGCGCGCCGGTCAGCGCGGCCACTTCACGCGCCACGCCGTAAACGGACAGACAGTGCGCGAGATTCGGCGTCAGTTTCAAGGTGAAGAGCGTGTCGTCCAGCTTGAGCACCCGGCGGATGTCCTGGCCGATGGGCGCATCGGCGGCCAGCTCCAGCAGGCCGCCATGGTCTTCGGACAATTTCAGCTCGCGAGCCGAGCACAGCATGCCCTGGCTTTCGACGCCGCGCAGCTTGCCCAGCTTGATCAGGAAGGGTCCGCCGTCCTCACCGGGCGGCAGCTCAGCGCCAACGAGCGCACAAGGCACCTTGATGCCCACGCGCGCATTGGGCGCGCCGCAGACGATGTTCAGCAGACTGCCCTGCCCCACGTCCACCTGGCACACGCGCAGGCGGTCGGCATTGGGGTGTTGCACGGCTTCTTTGATTTCACCGACAACGATCTTGGCGAAGGGCGGGGCCACGGGGCGCAGTTCTTCCACCTCCAGGCCGGCCATGGTGAGCGTGTCAGCCAGTTGCTGGGTGGAGAGCGGCGGGTTGCAGAATTCGCGCAGCCAGGACTCGGGGAATTGCATTTGTAGTTCTCTGCGAAATCGTTAGCGTGTACGGATGCCCCTGGCTTCCAGGCGGGGAACACCGCGGAACCGGCTGAGCCGGGCCGCTGGTGTTGTCCCCTTGAGGGGAAGACGCGCCGCAAGGCGCGGCTCAGGGGTGTGGCTCATCATCGGAATTGCGAAAGGAAACGCAGGTCGCCGTCAAAGAACAGGCGCAGGTCGTTGACGCCGTAGCGCAGCATGGTGAAACGGTCCATGCCCATGCCGAAGGCGAAGCCGATGTATTTCTCGGGGTCGAGGCCCATATTGCGCACCACGTTCGGGTGCACCTGGCCGGAGCCGGCCACCTCCAGCCAGCGGCCGGCCAGAGGCCCCTGCTGGAACTGGATGTCGATTTCGGCGCTGGGCTCGGTGAAGGGGAAGAAGCTGGGGCGGAAGCGCAGCACCAGGTCATCGCTCTCGAAGAAGGTTCGACAGAACTCGGTGAAGAGGTACTTGAGGTCCTTGAAGCTCACGTTCTCACCGATCCACAGGCCTTCGCACTGGTGGAACATGGGCGAATGGGTGGCGTCGCTGTCGACTCGATACGTACGGCCCGGGGCGATGACACGAATCTCGGGCATGGGCTGGCCCTTGTCGGTCTTGGCCTTGTGCGCGGCCACGTGCTGCAGGGCGTGGCGCACCTGCACGGGGCTGGTGTGCGTGCGCAGCAGATTGGGCGCCTTGGCGCTGCCGCCTTCCACGTAGAAGGTGTCGTGCATGGAACGCGCGGGATGGTCTTCGGGCGTGTTGAGCGCGGTAAAGTTGTACCAGTCGGCCTCGATCTCGGGACCCTGGGCCACTTCGAAGCCCATGGAGCCGAAGATGGCCTCGATGCGCTCCATGGTCAGGCTCACGGGGTGCAGGCCGCCGGCGCCACGCGCGCGGCCGGGCAGAGACACATCGAGCGCCTCGGCCTGCAATTGCTTGTTCAGCTCGGCATCGGCCAGGGCCTGGCGGCGGGCGTTGAGCGCGGCTTCAACGGCCTGCTTGGCCACGTTGATGGCGGCACCGCGGCTCTTCTTCTCTTCCACGCTGAGGGCAGCCATGCCCTTCATCAGCTCGGTGATGCTGCCGGTCTTGCCCAGGAAACGCGCCTTGGCGTTTTCCAGGTCGGCCGGGGTGCCGGCCTGGGCAAAGGCGCTCTGTGCGCTGGCGACGATGGCGTCCAACTCGTTCATGTTCACATCCGCTTATGCAAAGAGATCAGGACATCAGGGTCGGCACCGCCCACCCCCATCTCCTGATCGCTTTCAAAATGACAAAGGGCTAAAGCTCTTTTAAAGCTCTAGCCCATTTTTCTTGTGCGCGAGGCGCTATCGAAAAAATAGCACCTCTGGCGTGAAGATCAAGCAGCCAGCTTGGCCTTGACCTTCTCCACGATGCCGGCAAAAGCCGTCATGTCGTGCACGGCGATGTCAGCCAGCACCTTGCGATCGATCTCGATCTGGGCCTTCTTCAGGCCGTTGGCGAACTGGCTGTAGGTCATGCCGCACTGACGGGCTGCCGCATTGATACGGGCAATCCACAGCTGACGGAAGACACGCTTCTTGGTACGGCGGTCACGGTAGGCATATTGCCCGGCCTTCATCACCGCTTCTTTGGCGATGCGGAAGACGTTACCGCGGCGACCGCGGAAGCCCTTGGCAAGGGCGAGAACTTTTTTATGGCGGGCGCGAGCCGTTACACCACGTTTGACGCGAGGCATGTGATTACTCCTTGTTCGTCGTTGATTAAATGCCTTGGCCGGGCAGCATCTGCGCCATGTGACCCATATTGGTCGCATGCACAGCAGTGGAGCCCCGCAGGTGGCGTTTGTTCTTGGTGGTCTTCTTGGTCAGGATGTGACGCTTGAAGGCTTGGCCGCGCTTGACGGTACCACCGGGACGAACGCGGAAGCGTTTCTTCGCTGCGCTCTTGGTCTTCATCTTGGGCATATTCATGCTCCTATTACTTGTGCTCGTGAGGCGTCTGAAAACCTTTTCCAGACTTGTAGGCCCCGAGCCACTTGTTAAGTGGCGAGTTGTGACACCCCCACTTGCTGGGCAACCGGCTTTGACACCGACCACCTCAGCGGCGGGTTTGACCCCACCGCCTTCAATGCGGGTTTCACCCCGCGGCGTTTCGGGAAAGCTTTCGCCTTCCCGGCATTTCCTGCCGGTTCTGCAACCCGCAGGAAAAAACTCAACCTTGCGCCGCTTCTGCGGCAGGCTTGGCTGCCGCAGAAGCGGCGCCGGCCTTTTTCTTGCCGGGCGCGATCATCATGATCATCTGCCGGCCTTCCAGCTTGGGGAACTGCTCGACCACGATCAGATCCGCCAGATCGGCGCGCATCCGGTCCAGCATGGCCATGCCGATCTCCTGGTGCGTGATCTCGCGACCACGGAAGCGCAAGGTAATCTTGCACTTGTCACCCTCTTCCAAGAAGCGCTTGATGTTGCGCAACTTGATGTTGTAGTCCCCATCGTCGGTACCGGGCCGGAACTTGATTTCCTTGACCTCGATGACCTTCTGCTTCGATTTCGCCTCGGCGGCCTTCTTCTGCTCCTGGAA
>JAGWTL010000162.1 GCA_028869035.1 Burkholderiales bacterium
GTCGCAAGTTCACCGAAAAAGAAGTGCAAAAGGACATCGACCTGATGCCCTACACCATCGCCGCCGCCGACAACGGTGACGCCTGGGTGGAAGTGCGCGGCAAGAAGCTGGCGCCTCCCCAAGTGTCGGCCGAAGTGCTGCGCAAGATGAAGAAGACCGCCGAAGACTACCTGGGTGAAGAAGTCACCGAGGCCGTCATCACCGTGCCGGCTTACTTCAACGACGCACAACGCCAGGCCACCAAGGACGCCGGCCGCATCGCCGGCCTGGAAGTCAAGCGCATCATCAACGAGCCCACCGCTGCGGCCCTGGCCTTCGGCCTGGACAAGCATGGCGCCGGTGACCGCAAGATCGCCGTGTATGACCTGGGTGGCGGCACGTTCGACGTGTCCATCATCGAAATCGCCGACGTGGACGGCGAAAAGCAGTTCGAAGTGCTGTCGACCAACGGCGACACCTTCCTGGGCGGCGAAGACTTCGACCAGCGCATCATCGACTTCATCATCTCCGAGTTCAAGAAGGAACAAGGCGTTGACCTGTCCAAGGACGTGCTGGCCCTGCAGCGCCTGAAGGAAGCCGCTGAAAAGGCCAAGATCGAGCTGTCGAGCAACTCGCAGACCGACGTCAACCTGCCCTACATCACGGCCGACGCCACCGGCCCCAAGCACCTGAACGTCAAGCTGACCCGCGCCAAGCTGGAAAGCCTGGTTGAAGAGCTGATCGAGCGCACCATCGCCCCGTGCCGCATGGCCATCAAGGACGCGGGCGTGTCCGTGGGCGACATCCAGGACGTGATCCTGGTCGGCGGCATGACCCGCATGCCCAAGGTGCAGGACAAGGTCAAGGAGTTCTTCGGCAAGGAGCCGCGCAAGGACGTGAACCCCGACGAGGCCGTGGCCGTGGGCGCGGCCATCCAGGGCCAGGTGCTCAGCGGTGATCGCAAGGACGTGCTGCTGCTCGACGTCACCCCGCTGTCGCTGGGCATCGAGACCCTGGGCGGCGTGATGACCAAGATGATCGCCAAGAACACGACCATCCCGACCAAGTTCGCCCAGACCTTCTCCACCGCCGAGGACAACCAGCCGGCCGTGACCATCAAGGTCTACCAGGGCGAACGCGAGATGGCCAGCGGCAACAAGTCGCTGGGCGAGTTCAACCTCGAGGGCATCGCCCCCGCTCCGCGCGGCCTGCCGCAGATCGAAGTGACCTTTGACATCGACGCCAACGGCATCCTGCACGTGGGCGCCAAGGACAAGGCCACGGGCAAGGAAAACAAGATCACCATCAAGGCCAACTCGGGTCTGTCCGAGGAGGAAATCCAGAAGATGGTGAAGGACGCCGAACTCAACGCCGCCGAGGACAAGAAGCGCCTCGAGATCATCCAGGCCCGCAACCAGGCCGACGCCACCGTGCACGGTGTACGCAAGAGCCTGGCCGAGCACGGCGACAAGCTCGATGCCGGCGAGAAGGAAAAGATCGAAGCCGCCGCCAAGGACCTGGAAGAAGCCATCAAGGGCGAGGACAAGGCCGCCATCGAGGCCAAGACCGAGGCCCTGATGCTGGCCAGCCAGAAGCTGGGCGAGAAGCTCTACGCCGAGCAGCAGGCTGCGGCAGGCGCGGCCGCCGGTGGCGGTGCCGCCCCGGGCGCCGAGCAGCCCCAGCAGGCCAGCCGTCCGGCCGACGACAATGTGGTGGACGCCGAAGTCAAGGAAGTCAAGAAGGGATGACGAAATGACCCGTCGCTTCGCGACTGCATGACAAAATGACCGTTCGCGCGCATACCAAGCTGCCGGTCTGGAACGCCTCGATGGAACTCGTCGAGGCGTTCTACTCTGTCACACAGTCATTCCCGAAGGACGAGATTTTCGGATTATTGATGTTTTCTTTATTTATGACACCTGCCGTTCAGGCTGAGCCTGTCGAAGCCCTTCGACAGGCTCAGGGCGAGCGGGTGTGAGGTGCTTGTCATGATTTATGAAAGCCTCAATAACCTCGCAAATCCGGCGTGCAGCGGTTTCCGTTCCCGCCAATATCGCAGAAGGTTCTGCCAGAAAAAGCACGGCGGAACTGCTGCAGTTTTTGTATATCGCCAACGGTTCCTTGTCTGAACTCGACACCCATCTGGAATTGGCCGTTCGCTTGGGCTACATCGCCGACAAGTTGCAGCTCCAGGAGCAGTTGGATGACGTCCAGAGCCAGGTGCTCACCGTCATTTCGTCATTAAAGCGGCGCAGCCGCTGAGGTCATTTTGTCATGGCTAAAAGAGACTTTTACGAAACCCTCGGCGTTCCCAAGAACGCCTCCGAGGAGGAGATCAAGAAGGCGTATCGCAAGCTAGCGATGAAGCACCACCCTGACCGCAACCAGGGTGACAGCGCCAAGGCGGCCGAGGAAAAATTCAAGGAGGCCAAGGAGGCCTACGAAATGCTGTCCGACGCGCAGAAGCGCGCGGCCTACGACCAGTACGGCCATGCCGGCGTCGACCCCAATATGCGTGGCGGCGCAGGCGAAGGCTTTGGCGGCGGTTTTGCCGAAGCCTTCGGCGACATCTTCGGCGACATGTTCGGCCAGCAGCGCGGACGCGCTAATGGCGGCCGCCAGGTCTACCGTGGCAGCGACCTTAGCTATGCCATGGAGATCACGCTGGAGGAAGCCGCCCGCGGCAAGGACGCGCAGATCCGCATCCCCAGCTGGGACAACTGCGAGACCTGCCGCGGCAGCGGCGCCAAGCCGGGCACCCAGGTCAAGCCCTGCAGCACCTGTCACGGCTCGGGTTCGGTGCAGATGCGTCAGGGTTTCTTCAGTGTGCAGCAGACCTGCCCCCACTGCCATGGCAGCGGCAAGATCATTCCCGAGCCCTGCCCCAGCTGCCAGGGCCAGGGCCGTATCAAGCGCCAGAAGACGCTGGAAGTGAAGATCCCCGCCGGCATCGACGACGGCATGCGCATCCGCAGCGCCGGTAACGGCGAGCCCGGCACCAATGGCGGCCCGCCGGGTGACCTGTACATCGAGATCCGCCTGCGCAAGCACGACATCTTCGAGCGTGACGGCGACGACCTGCACTGCGCCGTGCCCATCAGCTTCGTCACGGCGGCCCTGGGCGGCGAGATCGAGGTGCCCACCCTGCAGGGCAAGGCCGCCATCGACATCCCCGAAGGCACGCAGACCGGCAAGCAGTTCCGCCTGCGCGGCAAGGGCATCAAGGGCGTGCGCGCCAGCTACCCCGGCGATCTCTACTGCCACATCACGGTGGAGACCCCGGTCAAGCTCACCGAGCACCAGCGCAAGCTGCTGCGCGAGCTGGGCGAGTCCCTGCAAAAGGGTGGCGCCAAGCACTCGCCGGGTGAAGGCAGCTGGGCCGACCGGCTCAAGAGCTTCTTCAACTGAAGACGCCCGCTGAACGGGCATGACGCGCCCTGTGGGTGCATGACTTCGCCGCTGTGCGGCTTCAATGACGGCGCCAAGGTATTCATGCGGGCTGCGCCAGCGTCATCGATACGCCGTAGGCGCGAGGTCATGCGCGGGCCGCAGGCTCGCGCGTCATGCCCGCGCAGCGGGTGTCCGCTACCATAGGCCCATGAGCGTCTCCATCACCTTCCTCGGCGGTGCCGGCACGGTCACCGGTTCCAAGTACCTGGTGCGCCATGGCGCGGAAACCCTGATGGTGGACTGCGGTCTCTTCCAGGGCTACAAACAACTGCGCCTGCGCAACTGGACGCCGCTGCCGGTGGCTCCCAACCAGGTCGATGCCGTCATCCTCACGCATGCCCACCTGGACCACAGCGGCTACCTGCCCCTGCTCGCACGCGAAGGCTATGGCGGCCCCGTGCACACCACACGCGGCACGCGCGAGCTCTGCGCCATCCTCTTGCCCGACAGTGGCCACATCCAGGAAGAAGACGCTGCCTTTGCCAACCGCCACGGTTTTTCCAAGCATGCCCCGGCCCTGCCCCTGTATACCCGCAAGGATGCCCAGGCTTGTCTCAAACAGATCAAGGCCCATGAGTTCGGCCACAGCTTTGAGCCCATCAAGGGCTGGCGCGTCACCTTCCTGCGCGCGGGTCACATCCTGGGCGCCGCCAGTGTGCTACTGGAGGTGGCGGGGCGGCGCGTCCTGTTCTCTGGCGACCTCGGGCGCACCGATGACTTCATCATGAACCCGCCCGAGCCCCCGCCTGCGGCCGACACCGTGCTCATCGAATCCACCTACGGCGACCGCCAGCACCCGCAGGAAGACGTGCTGGCCGAACTCGGCCCGGCCCTGCACCGGCTGGCCGGGCGCGGCGGCGTGGCGGTGATCCCGGTCTTTGCCGTCGGGCGGGCGCAGGAAATCCTGCACGCCATTGCCCAGCTGAAGGCACGCGGAGAGGTCCCCCACAATCTGCCCGTGTTCCTGGACAGCCCCATGGCCATCCACACCACGCAGTTGTTCGAGCACTTTCCCCATGAACACCGGCTCGATGCCCACGAGGTCCGGGCCCTGACGCACAGTGCCACCATGGTCAACACACCCGATGAGTCCAAGGCCCTGGCACGCCGCCACGGCCCCATGGTCATCCTGGCCGCCAGCGGCATGGCCACGGGCGGGCGTGTGCTGCACCACCTGGCACTCTACGCGGGCAACCACCGCAACATGATCATCCTCACCGGCTATCAGGCGCCGGGCACGCGCGGTGCCACGGTGGCCAGCGGCGCCTCATCGGTGCGCATCCATGGCAAGGACGTGGCCGTGAGCGCCGAGGTGGTACAGCTCCAATCCGCCTCGGCCCATGCCGACGCACCGCAGCTCGAGGCCTGGCTGCGCAGCCTGCCATCTCCGCCGGACCAGATCTACGTGGTCCACGGAGAGGCCGGAGCGGCCGATGCCCTGAGAGTGCGCATTGAGCACGGACTGGGCTGGCGGGCCCTGGCCCTGGTACCCGAGCATGGCGCCACCTGGCCGGCCTGACCAGGGGTTACCCCCTGTTACGTGACCGGGCAGCAATCGGTCAGAATGTCGCGCCATGAGCCTGAGACTCTTCCACGTCACCGAATTCGCCCAGTCGATGCTGTCGCCTGCCGACCAGCGCGAGGCGCGGCATCCGGCTCAGCTCCTGCTGCTGGCCAGTCTCTGGTTGGCGCTGGCTGGCAATCTGCCGCTCTGGCGTGAACTCGCGCGCCTATCCATGGACTTCGGCTCCCTGCTGTGGATCGGCCTGTGTTTCGGCCTGCTGACGATCGCCGCCCTCGGCGTGCTGCTGAGCCTGCTGAACTGGTCCTGGCTGCTGAAGATCAGCGTCATCGCGCTGCTGTGGCTGGCGGTCCTGAACTCGCTGCTGCTGTGGGCTGGGCACAGCTATCTGAGCGCCAGCCTGAAACCCGGCACCCTGCAGACGGTCTGGGCCCAGCTGCGGGCCCTGCCCCTGTGGCAGCCCTTGCTGGCCTTCGGCCTGCTGGCTCTGGTGCCCTCGGTATGGGTATGGCAACTCAGCCTGCGGCGCGTTGCGCTGGCCAGCCGCTTGCCGCAAAACCTGCTGCTGCTGCTCATCTTCGTCTGTCTGCTGGGCCTGGTCTGGTTCCTGGGCAAGTCCGCGCTCTTGCCGCTGCTGCAGGACCAGCCGCGCTGGCTGGAACTGCTCAGCCCATTCAACACCCTGCTGAGCCTGCGCAACTATTGATGTTTTCTTTATTCATGACACCTGCCGTTCAGGCTGAGCCTGTCGAAGCCCTTCGACAGGCTCAGGGCGAGCGGCTGTGAGGTGCTTGTCATGATTTATGAAAGCCTCAATAAGCGGCCCCGGCACTTGCCAGGGCCCGGGTTTCGTCATGATGGGCCGCGCCCCCACCGCCGGCGCCGACTCCCGGGTGCGCAGGAGGCGGAACCCACGACACGAGGCAAAAAGTCCCCGAACAAAGACTCGGTTGATTTCCGGACCCGGCTGACCAAGGCCATCTACGAAACCACTCCCGACGGCATCCTGGTCGTTGATGCCGAGGGCATGGTGGTTTCACACAACCGCCAGTTCCTGCAGCTCTGGGACATCGCCACCAGCCAACTGCACATGCGCGCCGACGTAGCCATGTACAAGGCCAAGCTGGCCGAGCGCGACCGCGTCGAGACTTGCGCCTGATCAGACGCCGGTCGAGACGGCCAGCAGGCGCTCACGCGCGGCGCGGTACTCGCGCCGCAGCTGCGCGACGAATTCCGCCGTGCCCTGCACCTGGGTGATGGCGCCGATGCCCTGGCCCGAACCCCAGATATCCTTCCAGGCCTTCTTGGCATCACCACCGAAATTCATCGCGCTGGGGTCGCTCTCGGGCAGCTTGTCCGGGTCCAGCCCCGCGGCGCGGATGCTGGGCGCCAGGTAATTGCCGTGCACCCCGGTGAACAGGCTGCTGTAGACGATGTCGTCCGAGCTGCCTTCGACGATGGCCTGCTTGTAGGCCTCCACCGCGCGGGCCTCATGCGTGGCAATAAAGGCCGTGCCCATGTAGGCGAAGTCCGCGCCCATGGCCTGGGCCGCCAGCACCGAGGCGCCGGTGGCAATGGAGCCGCTGAGCGCCAGCGGGCCGTCGAACCACTGGCGGATTTCCTGAACCAGGGCGAAGGGGCTTTTCACGCCCGCATGGCCACCGGCACCCGCGGCCACGGCGACCAGGCCGTCGGCACCCTTCTCGATGGCCTTGTGCGCGAACTTGTTGTTGATGATGTCGTGCA
>JAGWTL010000163.1 GCA_028869035.1 Burkholderiales bacterium
AGGGCAGCAGGCGGCTCATGGCCAGCACCGCGCCCATGCGCCCGGCCGCCTGGTAACCCGGCAGCAGCTGCAACTGCTGCAACCAGTCCTCATCCTGCAGCACCGTGCACAGGGCCTGCACGGCCGGCTCGTCCAGCGCCGACTTCAGGCACACCAGGTGGTAATCCTCCTGCACCAGGGGCACGAAGTCCAGGCCGCGCGCACGCGCGGCCGCCTCGATCCCCAGGCCTGCGTCGGCCTGGCCGGCGGCAATGGCCTGGGCCACGGCCGCGTGCGAAGGCTCGGTGTGGCGGTAGCCCTTGATGCGGCCGGGTGTGATGCGCTGCTGCTTCAACATCTCGTCGAGCAGCACGCGTGTGCCCGTGCCCAGGGCGCGGTTCACGAAACGCGCGCCGCCGCCGGCCAGCTGCTGCAGGCTGTGCAGCTTGAGCGGGTTGCCGCGCGCCACCATCAGGCCCTGGCTGCGCCGCGCAAAGCCGATGATCTTGTGCAGGCCGGGCTTGAGCAGGGGTTTGTAGGTCTTTTCGGCCAACGAGCCTGCGCCGGGCTGCTGCGCCGTGTGAAAGCCCGCCATCACGCAGCGTCCCTCGTTGAGCGCGCGCAGCGCGTCCACGCTGCCCATGAAACGCACGTCCAGGTGCAGCTGGTGCTGGCTGGCGGCATGTGTGCGCAAGGCGCTCAAGGCGTCGTCGTGGCTGGCGTAGAGCGTGAGCACGTGCACCGAGTCGTCGAAGGCCAGGGCGTAGGCGCGCTCCAGGTCGGCGCGCAGCGACTCGATCTGCGGTGAGAGGCGGGCCTGCGCCTGCCGTTCGGCCCACAGCAGCTTGTGGCCGAACTCGCTCAGGCGCGCGGCCTGGCCCTTCTCCCAGATCAGCAGCTCGTTGCCCAGCTCGTTCTCCCAGCGCTTGAACTCGCCCCAGACGTGGCGGTAGGACAGGCCCAGCAGCCGCGCGGCGGCCGAGATCGAGCCGCTCTCCTGCACCGCGTGCAGCAGGTCCAGCAGGGGGTTGCGGATCAGGCCGGTCTGCGGCTGCGCCTGCGGGACGAATGTGTAGTGGAACTGCAACCTATGCACGGTGGTTCATATGGTGGGGTTTTGGACTCATCCGTACGATACCCGAGAAGCATTCCGATCCATGTCCACGTTCACCGAAAGCGCGAGCACGGCGCTGCAACTCATCCGCACCCTCGATCCCGCCCTGCTGACCATCGTCGGCCGTTCGCTGGCGGTCAGCGCGACGGCCTGCGCCATGGCCTGCGTCCTGGGCCTGGTGCTCGGCGCCTGGCTGGGCGTGGCGCGCTTCCCCGGGCGCGACGCCCTGCTCACCCTGCTCAACACCCTGCTGGCCGTGCCCTCGGTGGTGGTGGGCCTGGTGGTCTATCTGCTGCTCTCGCGTTCGGGGCCGCTGGGTCACCTGGGCTGGCTCTTCAACTTCCAGGCCATGGTGCTGGCCCAGGTCATCCTGGTGCTGCCCGTGGCCATGGCCCTGACGCGCCAGGTCATCGAGGACGCCGAAACCCAGCACGGCGAGCAGTTGCGCTCCCTGGGCGCGGGCACCGGCCTGCGCGGCCTGCTGCTGGCCTGGGACGAACGCTACGCTTTGCTGACCATGCTCATGGCCTCCTTCGGGCGCGCCATCTCCGAGGTCGGCGCCGTGATGATCGTCGGCGGCAACATCGACGGCTTCACGCGGGTCATGACCACCGCCATCGCCCTGGAGACCAGCAAGGGCGACCTGCCTCTGGCCCTGGCCCTGGGGCTGATCCTGCTGGGCGTGGTGCTGGGCCTCAACACCCTGATCGCGCTGGTGCGCCGCTGGCGCGAGCGTGTCGAGGGCGGTGGCCGCAGCTTGAGCATGGGTGTGGAGGCTGCTGCATGAGCGCAGTACTGTCCCCCCCCGCAGCCACGCTGCACGAGTTGAGCGCAGCAGCCATCGAGCGCACGGCCCGCCCGGTGTTCGAGTTGCAGTCCGCCAACCTGGCTTTCGGTGCGCTACAAGCCCTGCGCGAGGTGACACTCACCATTGCCCCCGGCGAATCCGTGGCCCTGGTCGGCGCCAATGGCAGCGGCAAGAGCACTTTGCTGCGGGTCTTGCACGGCCTGCTGCGGCCCACGGCCGGCAGCTGTGTGGCCGACGCAGGCCTGCGCCAGGCCATGCTCTTTCAACGTCCTTTCATGCTGCGCACCAGCGCGCAGAACAATGTGGCCCTGGCCCTGTGGCTGCGCGGCACACCCTGGCGCGAGGCCCGGGCCCTGGCCCTGGCCGCCATCGAGCGTGTGGGCCTGCAGCACCAGGCCGGCCAGAGCGCGCGCACGCTCTCGGGCGGGCAGCAGCAGCGCCTGGCGCTGGCGCGCGCCTGGGCCCTGCGGCCCGAGGTGCTGCTGCTGGACGAACCCACGGCCAGCCTGGACCCGCACGCCAAGCGCGAGGTCGAGCAGCTCATGGCCGAATTCGCCGCCGGCACGGCCGGACGGCCCATGACCGTCGTCTTCGCCAGCCACAACCTGGGCCAGGTCAAGCGCCTGGCCACGCGCGTCATCTACCTGGAGTTCGGCCAGGTGCTGGCCGACCTGCCGGTGCAGGAATTTTTCGATGCAGTACGCCTGCAGTCCGTCTCACCATCCGCAGCCATGTTCGTCAAAGGAGAACTCGCATGAACCGTTACACCACCCTCTTCCGCCAGGCCGCCCTGGGCCTCACTCTGGCGGTGGCCACGCTGGCCGCTTCGGCGCAGCAGACCATCGTCATGTCCTCGACCACCTCCACCGAGCAGTCGGGCCTGTTCTCTTACCTGCTGCCCGCCTTCAAGGCGGCCAGCGGCATCGACATCAAGGTCGTGGCCCTGGGCACCGGCCAGGCCCTGGACATGGCGCGCCGTGGTGATGCCGACGTGGTCTTCGTGCACGACCAGGCGGCCGAGGAAAAGTTTGTCGCCGAAGGCTGGGGCCTCAAGCGCCAGGCGGTCATGTACAACGACTTCGTGCTGATCGGCCCCAAGGCCGACCCGCTGGCCACCAAGGGCAGCGACATCGTCGCGGCGCTCAAGAAGCTGGCCGCCGCCAATGGCGACTTCATCTCGCGCGGCGACAAGAGCGGCACGCACGCGGCCGAACTGCGCTACTGGAAGCTGGCCGGCCTGGGGGCCAAGGGCAGCGGCTACAAGGAATGCGGCTGCGGCATGGGCCCGGCGCTCAATATCGCCGCCTCCAGCGGCGCCTATGTGCTGGCCGACCGCGGCACCTGGCTCAACTTCAAGAACCGCGCCGACCTGACCATCCTGGTCGAAGGCGACAAGCGCCTCTTCAATCAGTACGGCGTGATGGTGGTCAACCCCGCCAGGCACCCGCAGGTCAAGCTGGCCCAGGCGCAGAAGTTCGTCGACTGGGTGGTCTCGCCCGCCGGCCAGAGCGCCATCGCTGCCTACAAGATCGGCGGCGAACAGCTCTTCTTCCCGAACGCGGGCCAGTAAACCGGGCCGTGCGGCATGAAGCGCATCAGCTGGCTGTTCGGCGCCCTGGTGCTCGCAGCTTGCGCCATGAACGATAAGGCGGCCGTGCCCGCCGCGCCGGTTCCGGTCTACGCGGCGGGCAGCCTGCGCGAGGCGCTCACCGCCATCGCCGCCGACTTCGAGGCCCGCAGCGGCCACAAGGTCGCGCTCACCTTCGGCGCCTCCGGCCTGCTGCGCGAGCGCATCGAGAAGGGAGAGGGTGCGCAGGTTTTTGCCTCGGCGGATACCGATCACCCTCAGCGCCTGGCTGCGCGCGGGGGCTGGCTGGCCCCCCAGGTTTTTACGCGCAACAGCCTGTGCGCGCTCACGGCCGCGCACATCGCGGCCAGGCCCCCCACGCTGCTGGCCACGATGTTGCGCACCGACGTGCGCGTGGGCACTTCCACCCCCAAGGCCGACCCTTCGGGCGACTACGCCTGGATGCTGTTCCGCAAGGCCGAGGCCGTGCAGGCCGGGGCCTATGCCGCGCTCGACGCCAAGGCGCTCATGCTCACGGGTGGCGCCGACTCGCCCAAACCGCCGGCCGGCCGCGGCACCTATGCCTGGGTCATGGACCGGGGCCGGGCCGATGTCTTCCTGACCTACTGCACCAACGCCGTGTCCGCACAGCAGGAGGTGCCGCGCCTGAAGATCGTGCAGGTTCCGCCCGAGCTGCAGGTGGGTGCGGCCTACGGCCTCACCTTGCGCGGCGATGCGCCGCCGGCGGCACGCGCCTTTGTGGCCCATCTGCTCTCGGCCGAAGGCCAGGCGGTGCTGCAACGCTACGGCTTCGGCGCGCCATGAAAACCCTGCTCTTCCTGTTCTGCTGTTGGGCCGGCGCCGCGCAGGCGGCCGAGCCCGTGCTGCTGCAGATGGGTGGTTTGGTGCAGCACAAGCTCGCGCTCACGGCGCAGGATCTGCGGTCCCTGCAGGACCTGCGCCCCGGACCGCGCCATGTGCGCTGGCTGACCTCGGTCGAGGTCCTGCTGGCTCCGAGCCGTTAGTCCTGCCGGAACAGCGCATGCACCAGCTTGCGCAGCCAGGTGTGGGCCGGATCTTTCTGAAAGCGCTGGTGCCAGAACAGGTGCACGTCGATCACCGGTGACTTCATGGGCGTGTCGACGTAGCGCACTTCCCCGTGCTGCACGAAGAACGCCGCCAGGTCGCGCGGCACGGTGGCGATCAGGTCCGAGGTCTCGACGATGGGCAGCAGGCTCATGAAGTGCGAGAGCTCCACCACCACGCGCCGCTGCATGCCCCTGGCCTGCAGGAACTGCTCGAACACGTGTTCGCGGCCGTCGGGCTTGACCACCGCGTGCGAGGCCTTGAGGAACTGCGCCAGCGTGAGCTTGCCCTTGCCCAATGGATGCCCCTTGCGCAGCAGGCACACGTGCGAACTGCGGATCAGGCGCTGCTGGTAGAAGCCCGCCTTGTGCAGGTCGGGGAAATAACCGATGGCCAGCTCGGCCGCGCCCGATTCCAGCGCCGAGGCTGCGGCATGGCGCGGCATGGCCAGGGTCTTGAGATTGACCTGCGGCGCCTGCTCGGCCAGGCGGGCCAGCAGGCGCGGCAGGAAGTTCATCTCGGCGATGTCGGGCGTCAGCAGGGTGTAGACGCGCTGGCTGTTGGCCGGATCGAAGACCGTGGGCTGCAGCACCTCGGTCTGGATGGTCAGCACCAGGGGCCGGATCACCGCGCCCAGGCTCTCGGCGCGCGGGGTGGGGTTCATCAGGGCGCCGGCGCGCACGAACAGCGGGTCGTTGAAGAGCACGCGCAGCCGCGCCACCGCCGCGCTCATGGCCGGCTGGCTCAGGCCCAGAGCCTCGCCGGCGCGCGTCACGTTGCGGTGCTGCAGCATGGCGTCGAACACCACGAGCAGGTTCAGGTCGACCGATCGTATATCCATGCCGTGGATTCTATGTATTTATGGAATCGACTAGATCAATGATGGGGCTCTCCCTAGACTCGCCTTCATCACTGAATTGATCCGCGTCAAGACGGGTCCGACCCACGAGGAGACAGACAAGGTGCAGACACTCACGCTCGCCCAGGCGCAGCAGATCCTGGCCGGCGCCCTGGCCCATTCCAAGGCCGCCGGCTACAAGCCCATGGGCGTTGTCGTGCTCGACGAGGCGGGCCACCTCAAGGCCTATGCCCGCGAGGACGGTGCCAGCATGTTCCGCTTCGAGGTGGCCCAGGCCAAGGCCTGGGGCGCCGTGGGCATGGGCGCCTCCAGCCGCCTGCTGGGCCAGCGCGCCAAGGACAACCCCAATTTCTTCGTGTCCCTGGCCGCCACGGCCGGTGGCAAGTTCCTGCCGCAGACTGGCGCCGTGCTCATCAAGAACGCCGCCGGCGAGACCTTGGGCGCGGTGGGCGCCAGTGGTGGCACGGGGGACGAGGACGAGGCCATCTGCGCCGCTGGTGTGCAGTCGGCAGGTCTGGTCGTCGGCTGAGAAGGTCGCGCATGCCTTGCAACTGCGGCGTGGATGTCCACGCCCACGTGATCCCCGGCGAGTTCCCGGCTTATCTCGGCGGTGCGGCGCCCAGTGGCTGGCCGTCCATGGCGCCCGCGCACGACTGTCAGCACCGCAGCGTGATGATCGACGGCAAGAACTACCGCACGGTCTCCGACAAGTGCTGGACCACCTCGCGCCGCCTCGCGGACTTTGAAGAGATGGACCTGGCCCTGCAAGCCATCTCGCCCATGCCCGAGCTGCTGTCCTACTGGCTGGCCCCGGCCGCCGGTGCGCAGCTGGTGCGTTACCTCAACGAGCAGATCGCCGGCATGGTGGCGGAATCCAATGGCAAGTTGATCGGTCTGGGTGCCGTGCCCCTGCAGGACCTGGATCTGGCCATCGCCGAGCTGCACTACCTGAAGGACAAGCTGGGGCTGAAGGGCGTGGAAATCGGCAGCAACATCAATGGCGTGGTCATAGGTGATGCGCGCTGGCTGCCTTTCTTCGAAGCCTGCGCTGCGCTGGACCTGCCGGTCTTCGTGCACGCGCTGCGCCCGGCCGGCATGGACCGCCTGGTCGGCCCGCCGCCCCTGCAGCAGGTGCTGGCCTATCCCACCGACGTGGGCCTGGCCGCGGCCTCGGTCATCACCGGCGGCCTGCTGCAGCGCCAGCCGCGGCTGCGCATCGCCTTCAGCCATGGCGGCGGCACGCTGGCGATGCTGCTGCCGCGGCTGCAGCAGGGCTGG
>JAGWTL010000164.1 GCA_028869035.1 Burkholderiales bacterium
GCAGGGTCTGCATGGAAACGCATTATCCCCCACCGTGGCTTTCCCCGGCAACTGCCTTGACCTGTGTCAAAGACGCGCGCAGCATGGGGGCGCATGATGGACTCAACTGATGGAGAGACCGACATGAGCACCCAGATCACCGCACCGTTCAAGAAACAGCTGCTGGAGCAGCGTGCCACCCTGCTGACCCAGCTGGCCACGCTGCGCGGCGGCGAGGTCGGCCGCGCGCAGGCTTCGGCCGAGCATTTCGGCGGACAGAAGGAAGACTCCCGTGCCCAGCAGGAGACCGAGCGCGAGCTGGAGTTCACGCTCGATGCCCGCGAGAGCACCGAGCTCGACGCCATCGACGCCGCGCTCAAGCGCATCGAAGACGGCAGCTATGGCGTGTGCCGCGATTGCGGCGCCGACATCCCCGCGGCGCGCCTGCACGCCGCACCCGAAACACCGCGTTGCATTGCCTGCCAGGGCAAGTTCGAACTGGCGCACCGCGCCTGAGGTGCCCTGCTCATTCCCTTCACGACACCGAGAAAGAAAGCACCATGCCCACCTTCCACGCCATCGTCTGGCTCGACCGCTCCGAAGCCCATGTCATCCATTTCGACCGTGAGCACATCGCGGCGCAAAAGATCAAGTCACGCAGCCACCACAAGGCCCCCGGCGGCCACACGGGCTCGCACCAAGGTTCGGGCCGGGGCGAAGGCGCCAGCGGGCACCACAGCGCGGCCGGCGGCCACAACAGCAGCGACGAGACCTACTACCACTCGATCGCCGAAGCCCTCAAGGGCGTGCACGAGATCCTGATCACGGGCCCGGCCCAGGCCAAGGACGAGTTCAAGGCGCATTGCACACGCCACGACAAGGACATCGCCAAGGCCATCGTCGGCGTGATCAGCAGCGACCACCCGAGCGACGGCCAGTTGGTGGCCATGGCCAAGCAGTACTTCCTGAAATACGACCAGATGAACCAGAAGCTCTGAGAGCCTCAAGCCAAACAAAAAGGCGACCCCCGGGTCGCCTTTTTCGTGGTCAGTGACGATGACGCCTTATTTCGCCAGCGGCACGATCTTCTGGTCGATGGCGCCGAAGACCGACTGGCCGTCCTTGCCCTTCATCTCGATGCGGATGGTGTCGCCGAACTTCATGTAGTCGGTGGCGGGCTTGCCGTCGAGGATGGTCTCGATGGCGCGCTTCTCGGCGATGCAGCTGTAGCCCTTGGTCCACTCCTTCTTGCCGTTGACCTCGGTGGCGCGGTTGCTCACCGTGCCCGAGCCGATGATGCTGCCGGCGCGCACATTGCGCGTCTTGGCCAGGTGGGCGATGAGCTGGCCGAAGTGGAAGGTCATTTCCTCGCCGGCCTCGCACATGCCCACGGTGCGGCCGTTCCAGGCGCTTTGCAGCGTCAGGTGCAGCTTGCCCTGCTGCCAGGCCTCGCCCAGCTCGTCCAGCGTCACCGCCACCGGGCTGAAGGCGGTGGCCGGCTTGCTCTGCAGGAAGCCGAAGTTCTTGGCCAGCTCGTCGGGGATCAGGTGGCGCAGGCTGACGTCGTTGGCGATCATCAGCAGGCGGATGCCGTCCAACGCCTGCTCGGGAGTGGCGCCCATGGGCACGTCGGCGGTGACCACGGCCACCTCGGCCTCGAAGTCGATGCCGTGCGCTTCGCTGACGCACACCACGTCGTCACGCGGGCCCAGGAAGTCGTCGCTGCCACCCTGGTACATCAGCGGCTCGGTGTAGTAATTGGCCGGCACCTCGGCCTTGCGCGCCAGACGCACCAGTTCCACGTGGTTGATGTAGGCCGAGCCGTCGGCCCACTGGTAGGCGCGCGGCAGCGGCGCCATGCATTGCGCCGGATCGAAGGGGAAGGCGTGGCGCGCCTTGCCCTGATTGAGCGTGACATACAGGTCCTGCAGCTGCGGAGAGAGGAAGTTCCAGTCATCCAGCACCTGCTGCAGGTGGTAGGCGATGCCGGTCGCATAATGCGCCGTGCTCAGGTCGCGCGAGACGACGACCAGCTGGCCGTCGCGCGAACCGTCCTTGTAGGTGGCAAGCTTCATCGATGGTTACTCGGATGACGTATCGTTAAAGTACGCCTGTCGAAACAGGTTTCCTTGCAATTACATCATGGACAAGACACGCGCAGGCATCCAGTCGGTCGAGGTGGGCTATGCCCTCGTCGACGCGCTGGCGCGCGCCAGCGGGCCGCTGATGCCACGCGACCTGGCCGCTGCCGCGGCCATGAACGCGGCCAAGGCGCACCGCTATCTGGTGAGCTTCCAGCGCCCGGGCCAGGTCAGCCAGGACAGAGCCAGCGCGCGTTACGACCTGGGGCGCACAATTTGAAGACGCCATCTGTGATTTCTGCGGGCCTGCTGCTTTTGCTGTGCAGCGCGGCCCTGGCCGCGCGCCCATCGCCTGCGCCCCCGGTCCCGGCCAGCACGCCAACCGCGGCCCCTGTGCCCGCCCTGGCCCTGCCCGCGCCGCTGCGCCTGCAATACGCCATCCGCGGGCGTGTCGGTTTCCTGCCTTACCGCGCCGGCGGTGAACTGCTCTGGACCCACGACGGCCGCACCTACCAGGCCCGCATGGAGGTCAACCTCTTCCTGCTGGGTTCACGCGTGCAGCACAGCCAGGGCCAGCTCACCCCGGCCGGCCTGCAACCGCAGCGCTTCGTTGACCGCGTGAACAAGGACCGCAGCGTGGATTTCGACTACGCGGCCGGGCGCATCCGCTTCAGCGAAGGCACGGAGCCCGTGCCGCTGCCCGAGGGCGCACAGGACCATCTGAGTATTTTCATGCAGCTGGGCGGCCTGATCGGCGCGGCGCCGCAGCGTTACCCGGCCGGCACGGCTCTCACCTTCCCCGCCATGGGCATCTACGGGCCGGAGAGCTGGCGTTTTGTGGTGGCGGGCGAGGAGAAGATCGACCTGCCCGGCGGCGAGCAGGCCACCGTCAAGCTCACGCGCGCGGCCACGCGCAGCGACGAGCCCAACGCCGAGCTCTGGCTGGCCCCGGCCCTGGGCTGGCTGCCGGCGCGCATCCGCCTGTCGCAGGACAACGGCGACTTCATCGATCAGCAGTGGCGCGGCAGCGAGCCGCCCTGAGCAGCCCGCCGCCCGGCCCTTGAATTCGGCCGCGGCAGCGCCAACTGGGAAACAGGCCCCCTTGGCCTCCCCCCCCATGCACACCCTCTACGACTCCGACGATTACATCGTGAACCACCTGCAGGCCACGGCCGAGCCGGCCGCCACCCAGGCGGTCGAGGACAGCGACGGCAATCTGCCGACCCTGCTGCGCCACGGCTTCGAGATCGTGGACAAACGGGCCGGCAAGGGCATCTACCTGGACGGCAGCTGGGCCGAGCTGTTTCAGCAGCGCCTGGCCGAATGGCAGCGCACGACACCGTCGCAGGAAGAAGTGGAAGACACCTTGGCCCAGTACGCCGAACTGGCCCAGACCCCGGTCTGCATGCACTAAAGCGTCACGCGCCGCAGCTTGGTTGACCAGAACAGCCTTGCCCCGCGCCGCCCAGGACCCGGCGCCTGGCCTGCCGCAAGGACTGCGTAAGGACTTCCCGATAGGGTGGGTGGTATTACTGACTACCGTTTGGTACGCTGCCATGATTCCGACCATCTTTTCCCGACGCCTGCGCCATCATCTCGCGGTCACGTTGCTGCTGGCCGTGACCAGCTTGGCGCAGGCCCAGGGCGTCAGCCCGAAACAGATCCTGATCGGTCAGAGCATCACACTGCAGGGCGGCAAGAACGAGTACGGCATGGCCGTGACGGATGGCATCAACGCCTACATGCAGGACGTCAATGTCAGGGGCGGGGTCCACGGACGACAGATCGCGCTCAAGACCCTGGACGACGACAACAAGGGCAGCCAGGCCGAGGCCAACGCGCGCCAGCTGATCGAGGAGGACAAGGTCTTCCTGCTGTTCGGCTCCATCGAAGGCGGCCCGTCCAACGCGGTGATGAAGGTCACCAGCCAGCTGCAGGTGCCCTTCTTCGGCCCCATGGCCGGCTCACCCACGCTGCGCCGCCCGCACCAGCCGCTGGTGTTCCCGGTGCGCGCCGAACACCGCGACGAGTTCCGGGTGCTGCTGGAGTACATCCGCACCACCGGCGGCAAGCGCGTGGCCTTCTTCCGTGCCGACTCTGCCGTGGGGCTGGAACACCTGGAGAACTTCAAGCTGCTGTGCAAGGAGCTGGGCCTGGAGCTGGTGCTGGACCTTCCCTTCAATTCCGATGTTTCGGACGAACAGCTGGGGGCCATGGCCCGGCGCATCGCCGCAGCCAATCTGCAGGGCGTGATCAACCACGGCAGCGCCGGTGTCTACGAAAAGCTGATCCGGCTGGTGCGCGCCCAGGGCAGCCCCACGCCCTTCATGGCCGTCAACTCCGGCTCAACCCAGCTGGCCCGCCGCCTGGGCGAGCTGGCGCACGGCATGCTGTTCGCGCAGGTGCTGCCCAGCCCCTGGGAGCGAAAGACCGATCTCACCCGCGAATACCAGGAGACTTTCAAGCGCCACAAGCCCGGCGTGGATTTTTCCTACGGCAGCCTGGAGGGCTACATGACCGCCAAGGCCCTGGTGGCAGCCTTGCGCCTGGCTGGCCCCAGCCCCACACGCGAAAGCTTTGTGCAAGGTATCTACAAGGCGGGCTCCATCGATATCAACGGCCTGCGCGCCAACTACCAGCCGGGCGATCATGCGGGCCTCAAGCTGGTGGATCTGGCGATTTACACGCGCGACAACCGCTTCCGCCACTAGTGGACTGAATCTGTGAGATCGCCGGCAAGCGGCTGACCAGCGCTGCGCAGGCAAGGCGCAAAGCACAGCCGGGCCCGTAGGCCCGGCGAGCATTTGCAACGCCGCATGGCACAGCGAGGGGCACACGAGTGCCTGTGAATCTCACGGATTCAGTCCACTAAGTTCACAGGCGGCGCTGCTGCCAGTGGAACAGGGGATCGACCAGCACCAGCACGGCAAACAGCCGGCAGATCTGGAACACCGTCACCACCGGCGCGCCGAGTTGCAACACCTTGGCGGTGATGGACATCTCCGCGATGCCGCCGGGCGCGGTGCCCAGCACCATGGTCGCCGGATGCAGGCCGGTGCCCAGGGAGAGCAGCCACGCAAAGGCTGCGCTCAGCACGATCAGCACCAGGGTCCCCAGGGCCACCGTGGCCAGCCAGCGCGGCGCCGTGTGCACAAAGGCCGGCGTGAAACGCACGCCCAGGCTCACGCCGATCAGCAGTTGCGCAGCGCTGGAGAGCCAGGACGGGATGGCCGAGAACTCGATGCCGGCCAGTGTCAGGCCCATGGCCACCAGCATGGGGCCCATGAACCAGGGGTTGGCCCGGCCCATGCGGTCGAGCAGCAGGGACGCACCGCTGGCCGCCAGGGCCAGCCACAACAGGCCACCGACGTCGAAGCGCGCACTGATGCTGTTGAACGAGGCGTCGAGCCCGTGCTGGCCGCTGAACTGCAGGGCAAAAGGAATGAGCACGGCCACGATGAGCAGGCGCATGCTGTGCGCCGCGGCCACCAGGTCGGTGCGGCCGCCGGCGCGTTCGGCCAGCAGGGTCATCTCGGAGGCGGCGCCGATGGCGCCGGCAAACCAGGTGGTGGCCCGGTCCAGGCCCGGCAGGCGGTGCGCGTTGACGCGCTGCAGCCACAGATCGAACAGCCAGCCCAGCACCATGGCCCACACGACACCCAGCAGCACCGCCCACCACAGGCTCAGCACCATGGCGCCGACCTGCGGCGTGAAGTACAGGCCCAGGGCCAGGCCGATGGTGCACTGCCCCATATTGCGCAGCGGCGCCGAGCTCCGGGTGGGCGCGCGCAGCACGGAGGCCGCGCCTGTGGCCAGCAGCGGGCCGATCATCCAGGGCAGCGGGGTGCGCAGCCAGACACAAAGCAGGGCGGCAGCCAGCGCCAGCAACAGCGTTGCAGCAATACGAACGGGTGAGGAAAAACGCATACAGAGGAAAAGGTGGGCGTAGTATCGCCGCATCCGACGAGGAAAACCGACACATGCGTGACGAACCCTCCCCGCACTGCGTGGTGCAGACCACCCTGCCCAGCGAAGCCCAGGCCGCCGAGCTGGCCCGCGCCATCGTGCAGGCCCGGCTGGGCGCCTGCGCGCAGCTGCAGGCCATCCGCAGCTTCTACGTCTGGCAGGCGCAGGCCCACGACGAGCCCGAATGGCTGCTGAGCATCAAGACCCGCAGCGCGCTCTACCCGGCGCTGGAGGCCTGGATCCGCGAGCGCCATCCCTACGAGACGCCGGAGATCATCCGGCTGCCGCTCACCGCCGGCAGCGCGGCCTACCTGGCCTGGGTGGACCAGCACACCGGCTGGGGCCCCGGGCCCGGGTCAGGTCCGGAAAATGGCGACAATTGAAGTCTGCGGCCGTCAAAAGCGGGCCACAGGCATCAACCCGCACCCCAGCCACAAGTGACCTTATGAGCCCAGCCTACATCCTCACCCTCTCCTGTCCCGACCGCCTGGGCCTGGTGCACGCCGTCTCCGGTTTCCTGCTCGAACGCGGCGGCAATATCGAAGAAGCCGCCCAGTACAACGACCACGCCACCGGCCTGTTTTTCATGCGCGTGCAGTTCTCCTGCGGCCAGGTGAGCTACGAGGACCTGCAGGTGCAGCTCAAGCTCTTCGCCGAGCCCTT
>JAGWTL010000165.1 GCA_028869035.1 Burkholderiales bacterium
ATCCGCTCGCCCTGAGCCTGTCGAAGGGCTTCGACAGGCTCAGCCTGAACGGCAGGTGTCATGAATAAAGAAAACATCAATAGCTTGGAGTGCTTGCGCACCGGGTTGTAGAACCTCTCGATGTAGTCGAATACGTCCGAGCGAGCCTCTTCCCGGGTGCGGTAGGCCTTGCGGCTGATTCTCTCCGTCTTCATGGAAGAGAAGAAGCTCTCCATCGCCGCGTTGTCCCAGCGCTCCCCACGCCGACTCATGCTGCAGGTGATGTCCTGGGCTTGAGCAATTGCTGGAACTCGTCGCTCGTGTACTGGCTGCCCTGGTCCGAGTGGTGCATCAAGGCGCTAGGTTTGCCGCGCCGCCACAAGGCCATCAGCAAGGCGTCGCTGACCATCTTGGCCTGCATGGTGTCGCTCATGGACCAGCCCACGACACGGCGCGAGTACAGGTCCATGACTGCTGCTGCATACAGCCAGCCTTCAGCCGTTCAGATGTAAGTGAAATCTGGCGCTGTCGTACAGCGCGTCCTCGCAAGCCAGATCAGCCAGGTTGAACCAGTGCTGGATGAAGTAGATGCGCAGTATGCGCTCCAGACCGATGGGCGGGCGGCCGTTGCCGGCCTTGGGGTAGTGCGGCTCGATGACAGAACACAGTGCCGCCCACGGCACGATGGCCTCCATGGTCTTCAAGAATTCGTCGCGCCGCGTGGGCTTGCGGTATTGCTCGTATCCCGATTCAGAATCGGCAGCCATGGCAAGGGTCTGTTGTTTCATCGGCATGTAACGCTTCAACCTCGCAGAGCGTGGGCCTTGTTCAGCAAATCCCTAAATGTCAAGAGGCCTGCCGGCAAAGTCGCCAATCAGAGCTTCAACAGCTCTCGCTCCTCTGAAAACGTTGGGACACTACTGATTGCCAAGATGCAATAACGCGGCGGCGGTTCAGTCCCCGTTGGGCCAGTCGCTGAAGGGGAAGGGCGCCTCGTCGCTGGCGAAGCTCAGGAAATCGGTGATCTGCCGCAGGTACTGCCCCAGGCTGTGGCCGAAGCGCTGCAGGCGTTCGTTGGGGCCGTCGGTCACGATGGACAGCAGCAGTTGCACCAGGGCCAGGGCGCCCAGCACGGTGAGGGCCAGGTGCAGGGCCAGGCCCGTCAGCAGCATGAGTAGCACGCGGACCCAGAGGCTGCGTTTTTCGGGGGTGTCGCTCATGGAGGTCTCCTCGGATCGTGGTTCAGGGTGATCGGTGCAGGCGTGGCGCGGCCAGCAGGGGCAGGTTTTCCTCGATGGCGAGGTCCACATTGCGCCAGCGCCCCTTGAGCTGGGCCTTCTCGATGGCGGCCTGGAGTTGCTGGAGGTCTTTCACGGTGGGCGCCACCTTGATCTGGGCAATGGCCGCTGCCGCGTTGCCGCCCTTGACCAGCGCAAACACCTTGCCCGGCCATTCACTTTGTTTACTCATAGGTCTGACTTGGTTCTGACACTGCACTGTACCAAGTTAAGCTAGTGACCTGTAACAGATAAAAGAGAGTGGGCTTTCCCCTCTGTAGGACACTACCGGTATGAACGTTACAGTCCACTGGCCGCCTCGGTAGTGTCCGGTTAAATGTCGAACCAAATCAATTGGTTAGCGAGATTGGGCATGTTCGACGGGGTGCGATCGGGCCGCAAGGCACATGAAATCTCGGTTTTTTCGAAGACCGAGACCGACAGGATCTGTAGACAGGTATAGAGCGAAGCATCGAGATGAAGCTCCTTCTTGACGATGGCGATCAGCACATATGTGGCCACGGCGCACCAGATTTTCGTCTTCACCGCGTTCTAGCTGGTTCCCAGAAAGCGCTTGATGCGCAGGTGCTGCTTGATCCACTTGAAAAACAGTTCGACCTGCCAGCGGTTTTTGTACAACGCGGTGATCGTCAACGCCGGCAAGCCGGTGTTGTTGGTCAGAAACACCAGCGTCTTGCCCGACTGCGGGTCCTTGAAACGGATGCGACGAAGATGCTCCGGGTAGTTCCTGGCCGAGTAAAAGCCGTTGAACATGATGCGCTGGTCGCAGATCACCGCCGCTGGCGCGGTCGGCTGGCGCCGAGTACACCCGCCGCGCATCCATGCTCGCCTTGGCGCGGGTGACAAAGAAGGCCACCGCCTGATGCATCGCGTACAGCCGCTCGAAGTCCAGGTAGCCCCGGTCCATCACGTAGAAAGCCCCGGCCTCCACGGGCAGGATATCCAGCACATTGACATCGTGCAGCTTGCCGTCGCTGATGTGAATGAACGCGGGAATCGAGCCGCGCAGGTCCAGCAATGTGTGCAGCTTGATGGCTGCCTTGGTGGAGCGAAACGGCGCCCAGTCGAACACGCTCAGGCACAGAGCGATCGTGGTGGAGTCCAGCGCATAGACACTGGCATCGAGATCCAGAACCGAGGGCTCCTGGGCATACAGGGTCTTGGCCCGGGCGATCAGCCGCTGGGCCGGCGCATGGTAGATGCGCCAGTCCCGCAGGTTCAATGCATCGGACAGCGTCGAGCGCGCTGGCACGGCCGTCAGGCCCATGTGAAACAGCTTGGATTGATTGGCCGCCAGGCAGACCTCGATATCGCGCAGCGACTCGCGCCAGGTGAGCTGGGCGAAGGCCATAACGCGAAACAGATCGGCGCAGCCCAGCGTGCGCACACCGGCATCGCCCTTGTGCCGCTCGATGATGCGGCCAAAGGTCTTCCACGGCACGAACTCCATCACCTGCGCAAACAGTGTCTTGCCCACGTTCATGCGTTACTCCGGGTCGGTCAAACCCGCAAGCATCGCAAATGACCCATCTGAGATTCAAATCGTGGACACCCTTGAAACCCTTGAAACCCGCGTCAGTATTGGCTTCACAGCCTGCTGACATCAAATAAACCGGACACTACTGTAGCCGCCTGATGAATTACACCGTGAAACTCTTCGACGCCGAGGGCGTGTCCGAGGCGCAGCACCGCGAGGCTGTGCTGTGTTTTCGCCGCGCGCTGGAAGAGACGCTGGGCGACGCCAGCCTGGTTTTGCCGGTGTACCTGGCCTACCAGCGCATTGCGGCAGCCTACGGTGAGCAGCCCGACCTTGCGGCACTGACCGATGTCGAGCGCGAGATCGTCGAGCAATGGCAGGCGGCCGAGACGGCGGCCATCACCGCCGTGTTTGGCCCACTGCGCAATATGGGCGACGGGATGTACGAGATCAAGCCGGCGTAGCACCCAGGCCGAGTGCGTGGAACACGCGGATGGCGGCCCAGGCGTCGTTGGCCGCATAGATCAGCTGCGCTTCCGTGAGGCGCGGGTTGGCCCAGTTGGAGGTGGCCGCCTTCTTGGACTTGATGAAGCGGCGCTGGAACAGGATGGCCACCGCGGCCTTCACGCCCATGTCCTTGCGGTAACCGCGCTCGCGGAACACGGTGTTGAGCTCCAGTACGCCGGCCGGCTCCACACCCAGCTTGGACGTGATGCGCTTGCGGTCGTCGCCCAGTCCGAAGCCGGCCTTGATCACACCGGGCAGCGCCAGCAGCTCGGCCACACGGGCGCGACAGCCGCTGTCCTGCAACTGGAAGACCCAGGCCTGTTCGGCCGTGGCCAGCTGCACGGTGTGCGGGCCGTCAGATGGTTCACCCACACGGAAGGTCGGCTTGGATTCGGTGTCGAAGCCCAGGTGGGCCACGGCGGACAGCTCGGCGCAGGCCTTGTCGGCTTCGCCGGTGCTGGCGATCAGGCGGATGCGGTCCAGTCCCAGGCGTTCAAAAGGTTCGAGCAGGTTGATGTCGTCCTTGCTCGGCGTGGGCTGGTGGGTGTTCATGAGGCGGTTGATTCCGTTATGTGGAATAAAAGTGTGACAAAGAGTTACGAAATGAGTATGCTGTTTGAAACTGCCACCGCAGAAGGCAGACGGGCAAAAAGCCCGATCAAGGTTAGCCATTCAGGGGTGGATCATGGTTTTCGAATTCGAGGAACGGGCCGACCACATTGATCAGTTGTCCAAGCTGCTCTCGGTGATGCAGGACGTGGGCCGCAAACTGGCCGATGAATCGCATGGGCGATCCTACGACAAGGTGCGGGAGTTCAGCCAGATCCTGCACCTGGCGCGCGAACGGCTCGACGCCATTGAGCAAGAGGAGCGCCGGCAGTTCCTGCTGGAAAGAAGGCGGGCGCCGCGCTCCAGCTACGAGAACTAGCCCGAGCTGAACCCCGGGGCGCGGGGATAATGGCGTCTTCCAGAGAGCGCCCATGCAAAGCAGCAAGTCCTTCACGAGCGGTGACTACCAGCTCTACCCCTCGCCGCGCAACACGCACCGCATCCTTTTCGAGCACCAGGTCTTCGTGCCCCATCCCTATGCGCTGATCGACCTGCCGGCCATGGGCCTCAAGGGTCGTTACAGCCTGTTCGCCGCCAGCCGCCTGGCTGACAACAAGCAGGGCCAGCTGGTGAGCTTCGAGAACGAGGCCGACGTGACCCTCTTCAACGCCAGGTTCGAGCCGTGAAGCACAGCGGGGGCCTGGTCTATTCCACCGAAGGCGGGCGCATGTGCCCGGTCTGCCGCCGCCCGCAGACGCAGTGTGTCTGCAAGTCGCAGCAGGCGGCGCAGTCCCTGGGCGACGGCAAGGTGCGCGTGACGCGTGAGACCGGCGGGCGCGGCGGCAAGGCCGTGACCGTGGTGCGGGGCCTGCCGCTGGATGCGGCGGCCCTGACCCAGCTGGGCAAGCAGCTCAAGGCCGCTTGCGGCACGGGCGGCACGGTGAAGGACGGCGTGATCGAGGTGCAGGGCGACCAGGCCGAGAAGGTGCTGGCCCTGTTGCTTGCACAGGGCTACGCGGCCAAAAGGGCGGGGGGATGATCGGCGACCCCGAACAGCTGCAGCGCCTGCTGACCGTGGAAATGCCTTACGGCAAGTACAAAGGCCGGCTGATCGCCGACCTGCCGGGCAATTACCTCAACTGGTTCGCGCGTGAAGGTTTTCCCAGCGGGGACCTGGGCCGCCTGCTGGCCCTGATGCACGAGATCGACCACAACGGTCTGTCGGGCCTGCTGACGCCGTTGCGTCGGGCGCAGCGCTGAACCAACCCGTTCGCGTTGAGCCTGTCGAAACGCGCGTCTGAAAAAGCGGACGTCAGCTGAGGGCTTCGACAGGCTCAGCCCGAACGGTGGAGGGTCGTTCAGCTTTTTTTCTTCGCCACCGGCGCCTTGCCGGGAAAACGCGTCTGCTGGTGCTCGCGCGGGCGGTAGAGCTGAACTTCCTGCTCGTAACCCAGCTTGCTCTTGAGCACGCTGTTGCACTGCGTCACCACGTCTTCCAGCGTCTTGCGCCCGGCGGTCGCGCGCAGCTGCTGGATCAGCATGAAGGTCATGGCGCCGTAGGGCACGGAGCCGTGTGTGTACTCGTAGGCGTACTGGTCTTCGCGGCAGGCGGCCAGCAGCACCGGGTTGTAGGGGCCGTGGTGGCCCAGGCGCCGGGTGGCGGCCTTGAAGGCGGCGGGGTCGTCGCTCCAGCGGCCCACGGCACGGCCCATCTTCTGGGTGGCGCCATCGATCCCCAGGTAACGGCGCACCACATCGGCCGGCGCCTTGTTCATGCGGCCGCGCAGGTCCAGCTTCTTGCGCGGGAACCACATCTGCTTGTCCACATCCCATTCGATGCCGCGGTGGCGCACATCGTCGGGCGGGTTGATGCCGCGTACCGCCACGCCGCCGGCGCGCGCGATGCCGCCCGAGTGGCAGCAGTCCAGGATGATGGAAAAGCGCGCCTCGTAGGGCAGGTTGGCGTAGTACTGGGCCAGCATGTCGTCGGTGATGCCGGTGTTGCCGCTCCAGTCGAAGTCGTGGGTGACCAGGGACTCGTCCTTGTGGTCGGGTTCACCGTCGGTGTTCAGGGCGGCCACCTGGGCGCCGTGTCCCGAGTAGAACAGCACACGTTCGTCGCCTGCGCGCACATCTTCGAGCAGCCACTTGAGCCGCTCCTGCACGCCGCGGGTGGTGGCCCGCGCGTCCAGCACCACACGGATTTCCTCGGGCTGGTAACCACGCTCCTGCAGCATGGCGCTCATCTGGAAGACGTCGTTGACGCAGCCGCTCAGGCGGTTTTCCGGCTGCGGGTAGTCGTTGATGCCGATCAGCAGGGCACGGCGCTTGCGCGGACTGCGGCGCTGGACAGTGGGCGCCTTGAACCAGGGGCCGCCCACGGCCGGTGCCGGCTTGGGCTTGGCCGGTTTGACGCCGCGCGGCAGGGCGCCGGCCAGGCCGGCCCAGACATTGCTGGCCGTGACTTCATGCGCCAGGTACTGCTCGGCGCTGTGGTCCAGCGGGCCCCATTCGTCGAAAAAAGTGTCGAGCTGGGTGAAAGGGGCTTCGGGGAAATCCAGCTCGCAGGTCAGCACCGCGTCTTCGGAGTTGAAGAGGTGGTACCAGTGGCGCAGGGTGCCCAGGGGCTTGAGGTAACCGCCGAAGCTTTCGGCCAGGGCCGGATGGCCGATCTGTGAGCCCAGGGTGACGAAGAGGCGGTCCTGGGCCAGGGCCTGCTGGGCGGCCAGCGTGTCGTAGGTGATGAGCGAACCCAGGCTGTGCGCGCAGATCACGTGCGGGTTGACGCGCTTGATGCACTGGGCCAGATCGGTGGAGAGCTGCTGGCGCAGCTGGGGCAGGGCGGTCCACTTGGCGACCATGCCGATGGTGTTGTCGA
>JAGWTL010000166.1 GCA_028869035.1 Burkholderiales bacterium
GTCCTTGGTCACGGTGGGGGCGCCGAAGGAGCGCTCGAGCACCACATTGCGGCCCTTGGGGCCCAGGGTCACCTTCACGGCGTTGGCCAGGATGTTCACACCCTCGACCATGCGGGCGCGGGCTTCACCGCCGAAAATTACGTCTTTAGCTGCCATTTCTATTACTCCAGTAAATTTGAAACTATGTCAGGGATGACGCCCGCAGTGCGGGCATGACCTTGCTGCTGCGCAGCTTCGATGACGAAATGACTGAAGTCATGCGGGCGTAGCCCGCGTCATCGATGTGCCATCAGGCACGAGGTCATTTCGTCATTACTTCTCGACCACCGCGAAGAGGTCTTCTTCCTTCATCACCAGCAGTTCGTCGCCGCCAACCTTGACGGTCTGGCCGCTGTACTTGCCGAACAGGACACGGTCGCCGACCTTGACGTTCATGGCGATGATTTCGCCCTTGTCGTTCTTGCGGCCGGGACCCACGGCCAGCACTTCACCCTGGTCGGGCTTCTCGGCGGCGCTGTCGGGGATGACGATGCCGGAGGCAGTCTTGGTTTCGTTTTCAACGCGTTTGACAATCACGCGATCGGCCAGAGGACGCAGTTTCATCAGGGCTCTCCTAGAGTTTGAAACAGTGGTTTGAACAAAGCGAGCACCATGAGTTGGTGCTCGCTGACTTGGGTTGGGATTCGAGGTGTTAGCACTCGAATCCGGCGAGTGCTAATCATAAGGCTTTTTTGCCCTGTTTCAAGCGCCCGGGTGTGGCTGTCGGTTGTCGATGCTTGGACCGTGATGGCCTGCACTCCAGGCCGCTAAACTCGGCAGTTGTTTTCTGACTGCGCACCTTTTCACTTATCGGGTCCATAGTGAACCGCCTGTCGTTTTCCTGGCTGCATCGTTCTGCTGCCCTGCGTTGCTGGGCTGGCTTGGGTCTGTGCCTGCTGCTGACGGCGGTGGAGTGCTGGCAGCGCGTGCCCGAGCCCGTGGCGCCCAAGGCCGCCTGGCCGTCCGGGACGGCTGCAGTTGCCGGCCCGCTGGTCCTGCAGGCGGCCGGTCGCATTCCCATGCCGGGCGATGCCCGGGCCGCCCATGCCAGCACCCTGCTGGCGATGCCGCCGGGGGATCCCGTGGCCCTGCAGGCCTACTGGTTTGCCGGCTCGCGCGAGAGCGGGCCCGACGTGCAGATTGCGGCCTCCCAGTTCGACCGGGCGACCCAGCAATGGACGCCGGCCACTTACGTGGTCAATCGCCACCGTGCCGCCGCAGTCCTGGGCTTCGGCCTGCGCCGCCTGGGCAACCCCGTGGCCTGGCGCGACGGTCAGGGCCGCACACATCTTTTTGTCGTGGCCACCGGCCTGGGCGGCTGGGCGGCCGGGCGCATCCTGCACCTGCGCCAGGATGCGCCGCAGCAGGCCTTCCGTCCGCTGGGGGTGTTGCCCCTGTCCTGGCTCTGGAACACGAGCCATCTGGTGCGGGCCATGCCGCTGCCGCTGGCCGATGGCGGCATGGTGCTGCCGGCCTACTTCGAGCTCGGTACCAAATACCCCGTGGCGCTGCGCTTCGATGCGGCCGGCGAGTTCCGCGGCATGATGCGGATGTCGCAGCGCGGTGATCTGCTGCAGCCTACGCTTTTGCCGCGCAGCGAGACCGAATGGGTGGCCCTGCTGCGCGACAACCGCGCGCAGCGGCAACTGCGCGCGGTGATCAGCCATGACGCCGGCCGGAGCTGGGAAGACCTGCCCGACCTGGACATGCCCAATCCCGACGCTTCGGTGGCCGGACTGAGCCTGCGGCCCGGTCTGATGTTCCTGGCCCACAATCCGCGCGCCGAGTCGCGCGCCCAGCTGGTGCTGAGCGGATCCAGCGATGCGCTGCACTGGACTCAGCTGGAGGTGCTGGCGCAGGGGGATGGGCGCAGCGAGTTCTCCTATCCCTCGATGGCCTGGGTCGATGGCAGTCTGTGGGTCAGCTATACCGAAGAGCGTCGCGGCATCGCCTGGCAACGCTTCATGCCCCTGCCCACCGCACGCTGAGTGCACAAGAAGATGGAAGCACTGAACACCCTGCTCTCGACGCAGACGCCCCTGTTGCCCCTTGCCGGATGGGTGGGTGTCTATCGCGTACTGGGCTGGGGCCTGGTGCTGGCGAGCATCGCGCTATGGTGTCTGCGCCGCGGCGGCAGCCGGCCCGCATGGCAGCGTGGCCTGCCCCTGCTGCTCTTGCTCTGGTGCCTGTGGCCCGGGCCGCTGTCGCCCGCGTATTGGCTGGGGCTGGCGTTTCGCGTTCCCAGCCTGCTGATGGTGCTGCTGTCGGCCTGGTTCTTGTTGGCGCACTACCGCCCCCAACTGCTACCGTCCTTGCCGCTGGCGGGCCTGCGGCGCTGGACGCCCGCGCCCGTGCTGCTGGGCTGGGTGCTGCTGCTGGACGCTTTTGCCGTCTGGCCTTTCAGCCTGTACAGCCTGGGTTTTGCGCCGCTCACCTTCGGGGTGCTGGTGCTGTTGTGCCTGCTGCCCTGGTTATGGCATGGCGCGACCCAGCCCTCGATGCTGCTCGTGTCGGTGCTCACGCTTTTTGTCCTGCTGCGCCTGCCCACCGGCAACATCTGGGACGCGCTGCTCGACCCCTGGCTGTGGCTGCTGCTGCAGGCGGACTGGCTGCAGCGCACCCTGCGCCGCGCTCAAGGCTGATCGCGCACCAGCAGCCATTCGCGCCGGTACAGCCACTGCTGGGGGTGCCAGAGGTTGTCCAGTCGCACTTCACCGGGCAGATGCCGGCTGGTCAGCAACCAGCGCTCGCCCAGCACACGGCAAGCCGGCAGGCAGGGCGGCGCGGTTTGCGCCGGGCCGGACTGGATCCAGACCACGGCCTGGTGCGTGGCCAGCAACTCCCGAAGTTCTTCGGCCGGTGTCGGTGGTGTGGTGCCCTCGGCGCGGCGCGCCAGTGCGCGTGCACCGGTTTCGTAGGGCAGGAAGTGGTGCGGGCCCGGCAGCAGGAACTGGAAGCGCTCGAACTGGCTGTTGAAGCCGTTGGGCACAGCTATGCGGCCCTGGGGCGTGTCAGCGATGGTCTGCGTGTCGTAGCGGCCCACGGGGCCGTCCATCGGGGCGACACTGAGATTGAAGGCGACATAGACCAGCAGGCTGGCCAGCACGGCCGCACCGCGACTCCAGGCGGAGCGCCAGAGCCCGGCCGCGATGACTACGGCGCCAGCAGCGATAGCCAGCAGTGGCAGGCTCAACTCCACGGGGGAGAACAGGCCCAGGCTGTAACCGACCCAGGCGATGCGACCAATCATGAGCAGCGCCAGGCCCGCGATCAACAGCGTAGGCAGGAACCAGGCGCGCGCGACATCACGCCAGTGCAGGGCCAGCAGCATGGCCACGGCCGGCATGGCCGGGATCACGTAGCGCGCGGAGCGCTGGCTGGGAAACAGGAAAACCAGCAGCCAGACCAGAATCCAGGCCAGCAGGATGGCCTGGTGCGCGGGCAGGGGCCAGCGCCAGCGCGGCAGTTGTTTCAGGCCCAGCCACGCCAAGCCGGGTATGACAAAGAAGAGCAGGCCGGCATTGACCCCATAGGCCAGCAGCTGCGACCAGATGCTGGAGCCGCTGAGCGAAAACGCTTCCTGCCACCAGCCGCGCGCATCGGAGAACTTGGCCGCGTTCTCGCCGACGATGAACTCACGCCAGACCGCTTGCGGATCGGGGTCGAGCACGAACCAGAGGCCGAACACGGCCAGGGCAAGTGCCGCGCTGACACCGGTCTTCAGTGTATGACGCCATACGGCTTGCCAGCTCGGGTGCGATTCACTGGCGACCAGGGCCAGCCACCAGGCCGCCGCTGCCGGCGCGATCAGCGCGAAGGATTTGTAGGCCAGGCCCAGGCCCAGGCCCAGGCCGAAAAGGATGTGCGCCAGCCAGCCAGGACTGGCCGCGTTCATAGGGCCCCCACGCTCGCCCACCGCGCGTGGCGGCTCGCTGCCCGCCGAGGGGACGCCTTGGGGCGGCCCGGCGGCGCTCCGTCGCGCGCGCTGCCAGAGCAAGGCGAACAGCGGCAGGCTGAACCAGAAGGTTTCGGGGGCGCTGGTGAGATAGGGACGGCCGTAGCGAAAGGTGCTCAGGAAAGCCAGGAAGATGCAGGCCGCCATGAGCCCTTCGCGCCAGCGCTGCGTGATGGCGCGCAGGCACAGCACGATGGCGCCGCTGACCAGCAGCAGGTAGAGCAGGCTGGGTGTGCGCAGCGCGGCCATGCTCCAGTGCTCGCCCCAGTTTCCGGCCACCATGGCCTGCCAGAAGAGCATGGGGGGCTTGGTGTTGCGGGTATCGACCAGCTCCGAAGCCAGCGGCAGCCACTGGCCCGTGGCGGCGGTCGCGCGCGCGATGTGTGCGTAGACCATCTCGTCGCCGTTGCTGGGCACATACTGACCGTCCAGGCCGCAGACGTAGGCGAAGGCGGCCAGCAGCAGCAGGGCCAGCCAGAAGACCGTGGGATGTTTGTCGGAAGAAATGCCGGAAGCTTGCATGCGCATCACCTGACCCCGCAGGTGAGGGCCGTGGCCGGCATTATGGCTCGCGCTTGTGACGGAAAGTCCAGCGGTCGTTGGCGATGAAGTTGCTGACACTGGCGATCACGATGGCGATCACGTTGGCCAGCAGGTAGTGCATGCCCATATGGGTCAGCCACAGCGTGAGCGCGTACTGCAGCAGGATGCCCAGCCAGGAGGCCATGGCGTACTGGCCTACCTGGGCCAGCAGGCTGCGTTTGCTCAGGCGCTGGCCTGCTTCGACGGCTGTGGCGTGCAGGCGGTCGGACCAGGTCCACAGGCGGTTCCAGGTGAAGTTGTTGACCGTGGCCACGGCGATGGCCAGGGCCAGCGAGAAATAGGGCTTGCTGCCGGTCGGCTCGATGGCGTTGAACAGGAACTCGTGCGCCGTGTAGAGCACGGCCAGGTTGACCACCGTGCCGCTGGCGCCCACCAGGCCGAAGCGGACGTAACGGAAACCGTGCAGCCAGTCGATCAGCTGCCAGAGTCGTTCGTGCAGGGAAGGTTTGTTCATGCGGCAGCGGGTTCTTCGCGCAGCGCCTGCAGGGCATCGGCCAGCACCGGGTCGGGGGCGATGCGCTTGAGGCACTGGTTGTCGCCGTCGCAGAAGGTCAGGCGGTGGTTGTAGGCCGAGAGGCAGGGCGAGCAGGCGATGCCTGATTCGTAGGCCGTGGCCCTGGGGCCGAAGGGGCCGGGCAGGGGGCCGTAGAGCTTGCCGGTCTCGGGGCCGAAGAACATCAGCGTGCGGATGGGCGTGAGGCTGGCGAAGTGGCCCGGGCCGCCGTCGTTGGTCAGCAGCAGGTCACTGGCGTGGAAGAGCATCAGCAGCTCGCGCAGGCTGCGGGTGTAGCCGGTGAGCGCAATGCATGACTCGCTGCCCACCTGCCGCCTGATGTCCTGGGCCAGGACCATGTCTTCCTTGAGGCCGATGAAACCCACGGCATGGCCCTGCTCGCACAGGCCGCGCGCCACGCGGGCGTAATGCGCGGCCGGCCAGGCCCGTTCGGGCAGGATGCCGCCGCCGGGGTACATGAGCACAAGCTTGCGGCCGGCCAGCACGGGGTGGTCGCGCAGCAGTTTCTCGCGATAGGCCGACAGCTCTTCGGCGGCGAAGGGCACGGACAGGCCGGTTTCGGTGGGCAGCGCGCGGATCGGTGCGGCCTTGTGGCGCGGCCCCCCATCGCTTTCGAGCGCGTCGACCAGCGAAAGAAACTGCTTGCTGATGTGCTGGTAGGGGTTGTAGGGGATCGCGCAGTTGATGTAGCTGCCGCGGTACAGGCCTTCCTGCGTGTGCGGCGTGAAACCCGCGCGCCGCGGCGCGCCGGTCATGTAGCTGAGCAGGCTGCTGACGCGCGAGAACAGCTCGCAATCGATCACGGCGTCCAGCGGCAGGCGGCGCATGGCCAGGCTCACGCGCCAGATGTCGCGAACCAGGCTCAAGGGCGAGCTGTCGTCGATGCCGTGGAAGTGGGCGTCTTCCGTCAGGCGCAGCATGCGGGCGACTTCCTGGTTCTTTTTCAGCTGCAGAACGTGCAGAGTGACGCCGGGATATTGTTCGCGCAGCGCCTTGAACATGGGACCGGCCAGCACGATGCTGCCCATTTCGGACAAGAGGATGACCAGGATGTGACGCGGCACCTGCTGGTGATCGATTTTCGGCGCACGTGTGCCGAGCAGACGCGCCCACAGGGAAACGGCAGAACACAGAAGCTGACCGACCCAGCGGTCGATCCAGCGTTGCGTCTGCAGCTTCATGTGGTGTTCTCCTTCATCTCGATGCCTTGTGGCTACGACCCGGTCCTGCGGGCCTTCACATCGCTGGCGCGATATGAGTCTGCGCCGCAAGGCTCAGGACGCGCTTCGCGCATGCCGTGCTTACAGCCCGGCCGCTGCACGCAACGCCTGAGCCTTGTCGGTGCGCTCCCAGGTGAACTCGGGCTCTTCGCGACCGAAGTGGCCGTAGGCGGCCGACTTCTCGTAGATCGGGCGCAGCAGGTCCAGCATCAGGATGATGCCCTTGGGACGCAGGTCGAAGTGCTCGGCCACCAGGGCGGCGATCTTCTCGTCGGAGATGACACCAGTGCCGTG
>JAGWTL010000167.1 GCA_028869035.1 Burkholderiales bacterium
GCCGGCCTGCCCGCCCTGGCGCAGGACGTCTACCCCAGCAAACCCCTCACCATGCTCGTGCCCTTCCCGCCGGGCGGCGTGGCCGATACCGTGGGCCGTCCCGTGGCCGAGGCCATGGCGCGCGCGCTGGGCCAGCCTGTGGTGGTGGAAAACAAGGGCGGCGCCGGCGGTGGCATCGGCATGGCGCAAGTGGCCAAGTCGCGTGCCGACGGCTACAGCCTGCTCATGTCGCTTTCCTCCGTTGTCGTGCTGCCCGAGGCCGACAAGATGCTCAAGCGCAACCCGCTCTACACCCTGGACCAGCTCAAGCCCGTGGCGCGTTTCACGGCCGATCCCACCGCCCTGGTGGTGCGCGCCGACAGCCCCTGGAAGACCTACCAGGACTTCATCAACCATGTGAAGAGCAAACCCGGCCAGGTGACCTTCGGTTCCTCGGGCAACTACGGCACCATGCACGTGCCCATGGAGCAACTCAAGGTCGCCACCGGCACCTTCATGCTGCACGTGCCCTACACCGGCGCGGGCCCGGCCGTCATGGCCCTGCTGGCCGGCCAGATCGACGCGCTGTCCACCGGACCGTCCAGCGTGATGCAGCACGTGCGCGCCGGCAAGCTGCGTGTGCTGGCGCATTGGGGTGAAGGCCGCCTGGCCGCCCTGCCCGAGGTGCCGAGCTTCAAGGAGCTGGGCGTGCCCATCAGCTACTCGCAGTGGTCCGGTCTCTTCGTGCCCGCCGGCACGCCCGAGGCCGTGGTGACCCGGTTGCGCCAGGCTGCCAAGGCCGCCTCCGAAGATGCGCGCGCCAAGCAGTCGCTGGTGGCTGCGGGCACCTCCTTCATGTACCAGGACGCGCCCGAGTTCGAGCGTTTTGTGCAGACGGATGCCAAGGCCATGGCGGCGCTGGTGCAGCGCATCGGCCGCGTCGAGTAAACGCCCGCAGCCCTTTGTGCCCTGTGACCGGCCCGCCACGCGGGCCGGTTTCTTTTTGGGGGGATGCGGCGCGCGGGCCCGCCATGCGGTAAGCTGTTTCCCAGTGAACCCTGCAGGAGCGGCTGGATGAGCAAACCGTCAGACCCCACAGGCTTCGGCCAGTTCGTGCCGGGCTTCGATTTCCTGCAAAAACTCGCCCAGGGCGGCAAGACCCCCATGGCCGGCTGGGTCGCTCCCACGCTGGACCCCGAGGCGCTGGACAAGCGCATCAGCGAACTCAAGGCCGTGCAGTTCTGGCTGGACCAGAACGCCGCCGCGCTCAAGGCCACCATCCAGGCGCTCGAAGTGCAGAAGATGACCCTGGCCACGCTCAAGAGCATGAACGTGCCCATGCCCGGCGCCGGCATGGCCTGGCCCATGCCGGGCGCTGCGCCCGCAGCCCAAGCCGCAGCGGCGCCGCAAGCCAAGGCGCCGCCCGCCGCCTCCGCAGAACAAGCAGCCGCCAGCGCCACACCGATGGCCGACCCCATGCAGTACTGGGGTGCGCTGACCCAGCAGTTCCAGCAGATTGCCGGCCAGGCCATGAAAGACGCGGCCGCGCGCAGCGCCGCGGCTGCCAAGGCCGCGCCAGCGCCCGCCGCCAAGTCTGCGAAAAAAACCGCCCCGCGCAAACCCAAGCCTGTTTGAGATGCCGATGAAAAACTTTCCCCTGGCCCACGCCACCCACCCGCAATGGCGCATGGCCGCCGCGCTGGTGCTGGCCCAGTTGCGCGCGCAGCTGGCCCTGCCCGGTGCGGGCAGCCCCACGCTGGCCCTGCTTTACATCAGCGACCACTACGCCGCCGAGGCCGAGGCCATCCTCGCCCATCTCAGCGCCGAACTGCCCGAGGTGACCGACTGGGCCGGCACCGTGGGTGTGGGCATAGCCGCGACCAACGTCGAGTACTTCGACGAACCGGCCATGGCCGTTTTGCTTTGCGACCTGCCCGCCGACCAGTACCGCGTGTTCTCCGGCGTGGCCCCGCTGGGCCTGGGCTTCGATGCGCACACCGCGCTCGTACACGCCGACGGCCGCACGCCCGAGCTGTCCGAACTCCTCAGCGAGATGGCCGCGCGCACCGGCAGCGGCTACCTCTTCGGCGGCCTGGCCGCCAGCCGTGGCGAGAGCGTGCAGTTCGCCCTGGGCGGTGACGGTTTCATCCGCGGCCAGGGGCGCTCCACCGGTGTGTTTCACGGAGGGCTCAGCGGCGTGGCCTTCGGCGAAGGCGTGTCCGTGGTCTCGCGCGTCACCCAGGGTTGCTGCCCCGTGGCCGGCAGCCACACCATCACCGAAGCCGAGCGCAATGTGGTCTACCAGCTCGACGGCGAGCCCGCCTTGCAGGTGCTGCTGCGCGAGCTGGATGTGACGCTGGACGAACCCGAGCAGGCCCTGTCCGCCGTGCGCGCCACGCTGGCCGGCCTGGTGCATGCGCAGGACGTGGCCGCGGACGGCCGCGCCATCAGCCGCACCGGCAACTTCGGCAGCGATGTGCGCGTGCGCCACATCATCGGCCTGGACCCGCAGCGCGGCGGCGTGGCCCTGGCCGAGGTGGTGGAAGACGGCATGCAACTGGCCTTCTGCCAGCGCAATGTGCAGGCCGCGCGCGCCGACCTCATGCGCATCTGCGCCGAGATCCGCGAGGAACTGGAGCCCGAGGAACTGCCGCTCACTGTGGCCTCAAGCGGTGTGGAGGCTGAGCCCGCCACACCAACCTCCCGTCGCATCGCTGGTGCGGTCTACGTCAGCTGTTCCGGCCGCGGTGGCCCGCACTTCGGCGGCCCCAGCGCCGAACTGCAGATCCTGCGCCATGCGCTGGGCGACGTGCCCCTGGTGGGTTTCTTCGCCGGCGGCGAGATCGCGCGGCATCATGTGTATGGCTACACTGGTGTACTGACCGTCTTTCTGGCGGACTAATTTTCTAGCGGCGCAGCGCGGCAAAGGCCTCGAATTCCCAGCTCCGCATCGCCAGCAGCAGGGTGTAACCCTCGCGGTCCTTCTCGGGAAGTTTCTGGTCGGTCTGGTGCTGTTGCGCAAAGTCCTGCGCCACGCGCTGCAGGCGTTCCATGAAAGCGGGCGCCAGGCTGCGGCTGATGCTGCCGTGCACCAGCAGCAGGCCTTCGCCGTGGCCGTCGAAGCCGCCGCTGTAATAGTCCAGCAGGGCGTGCTCGCGGAAGTAGTCCATCACCGGCCCGTGCGCTCGCCAGCGGAAGGTCTTGGCGAGTTTGAGGCGGTAGCGGTTCAGCGGCCGCAGCTCGATGATGCCGATGCGGTCCAGCTGGGCCAGGTACTTCACGCCCTCGGCCTCGCTCAGGCGGTAGCTCGCCACGATCTGCTCCAGGGTCCACTGGCTCAGCACGCAGATCGCCACCAGCAGCAGCTTCTTGTCGGCCACCACGGCCTTCTCCTGCGCCTGCGTCAGCTCGGCCAGCAGGGGTTGTGCGTCGGCCACGCGGCGCGCGAGTTCGGCGAAGTCCAGCTTGAGCGCGCGGCAGATCGCGTCGATGCGCGACAGCGGCATGTCCCCCCTGGCCAGCATGCGCTTGACGCTGCTCTCGGCCATGCCCAGCTTTTTTGCCAGGCCGGCGTAGGTCAGGTGGGCGGCCTTGAGTTCTTTCTTCAGGGTCAGGACCAGATCGGCTGTGGTACTCATGTCTTGCTCATGGGCGGGGTCTCCTGGGTATCGATTATCGATACTGCGGGTAGACAGAAGCGTACAAGTCGCGTGAAATGACCCCTGGTGCGATGCGTGCGCCCCACAGTGCAGCCACCACCACCCCGGAGCTCTTCATGTTGTCATCGTTCTCCCGCGCCGAAGCCATATTGCTGGGTGCTGTGCTGCTGCTGGCCCTGGCGGCCGTCGTCGCCCCGCCGCTGGCGCAAGACCCGCACTTCCACAACTTTGCCGACCAGCGCGCCTGGCTGGGCATCCCCTGCGCGCTCGACGTGCTGAGCAACCTGCCCTTCGCCCTCTTCGGCCTGCTGGGCCTGCGCGTGCTGCGTCGGGTGCCGGCTGCTGCGCTGACCGCAGCGCAGCGCCGGCTGGCCGCGCTGTTCTTCGCCGGCCTCATCCTCACGGCTCTGTGCTCGGCCTGGTACCACTGGCAGCCCGACAACGCGGGCCTGGTCGTGGACCGCCTGGGCATGGCGGTGGCCTTCGCCGGCCTGCTGGGCCTGGGCGTGGCCACCCATGTCAGCCCGCGTGCCGCGTGGGGATTCGCGGGCGCCGTGCTGCTTTTCGGCCCTTTGAGTGTGGGGATCTGGGCGCGGAGCGGCAATTTGCTGCCCTGGGCCCTGCTGCAGGGCGGCGGCATGGTGTTGTTGCTGGTGCTGGCCGCTCTGAAACCGCTGCCCGGCGCGCTGGCCCTGCGCTGGGGCGCCGTGATCGGCATCTACGCGGTGGCCAAGGCGCTGGAGCAGTTCGACGCGGCGGTCTTCCAGTGGACGGGGCAGTGGGTGTCGGGCCACAGCCTCAAACACCTGGTGGCCGCCTTCGCCGCCTGGCCTGTCATCAGCGCCTTGCAGGCCCTGGGGCAGAATGCCACTCAACGATAACGGAGGAGCCATCTTGGAAGACAAGAACCAGACCGTGGCGCACGCGCCGCACGACGCGCATCCCAACCAGTTTGCCCTGCTGCGCCAGCGCCGCTTCGCGCCCTTCTTCTGGACGCAGTTCAGCGGAGCCGCCAACGACAATCTATTCAAGTTCGCCTTCACGGTGATGGTCACCTACCAGCTCAGCGTGGGCTGGCTGCCGCCGGCCATGGCGGGCCTGGTGATCGGCGCGCTCTTCATCCTGCCCTTCCTGCTGTTTTCCGCCACCAGCGGGCAGCTGACCGACAAGTTCGAGAAGACGGTCATGATCCGTTTCGTCAAGAACCTGGAAATCGCCATCATGGGGGTGGCGGCCTGGGGTTTCATCATGGCCAATGTGCCGGCCCTGCTGCTGTGCACCTTCATGATGGGCCTGCACTCCACGCTCTTCGGGCCGGTGAAGTTCGCCTACCTGCCGCAGGTGCTCAGCGAACGCGAACTCACGGGTGGCAACGGCATGGTGGAGATGGGCACCTTCGTGGCCATCCTGCTGGGCAATGTGGTGGGCGGCCTGATCGTCGCCATTCCCGAGGTGGGCCACCAGAGCGTGGCCTACGCCTGTGTGGGCCTGGCCGTGGCGGGCCGCCTGGTGGCCGGGCGCATTCCCAGCGCACCGGCGACCGACCCCGGCCTGAAGATCAACTGGAACCCGGTCTCCGAGACCTGGCGCAACCTCAAGCTCGCGCACGGCAACATCGTGGTCTACCGCTCGCTCCTGGGCATCAGCTGGATGTGGTTCTTCGGCGCGGTCTTCCTCAGCCAGTTCCCCAGCTTCGCCAAGGAGGTGCTGCACGGCGATGCGCACGTGGCCTCGCTGCTGCTGGTGGTGTTTTCCATCGGCATCGGCATCGGCTCGCTGATGTGCGAGATGCTCAGCCGCCGCCACGTGGAGATCGGCCTGGTGCCCCTGGGCGCGATCGGCATGACGGTGTTTGCCATCGACCTCTACTTCGCTTCACGCAGCCTGCCGGCCGCCGAGATCATGGGCCTGGGCGCCTTCCTGGCCCGGAACGCGCACTGGCGTGTCATGGCCGACCTGTTGCTGCTCAGCCTGTTTGCCGGCCTCTACAGCGTGCCCATGTACGCGCTGATCCAGCTGCGCAGCCCGGCCACGCACCGTGCGCGCATCATCGCCGCCAACAACATCCTCAACGCCCTGTTCATGATCGCCAGCTCGCTCATCGCGGGCGCGCTGCTGGCCATGGACGTCACCATTCCGCAGATCTTCTTCCTGGTGGGCCTGGCCAATGCCGTGGTGGCGCTCTACATCTTCCTGCTGGTGCCCGAGTACCTGCTGCGCTTCGTGGCCTGGGTCATGAGCCACTTCGTCTACCGCTTCAAGGTCACGGGTGACGAGCACATCCCCACCACCGGCCCCGCCATCCTGGCCTGCAACCACGTGAGCTTTGTGGACGCGGTGCTGCTCATGGCGGCCAGCCCGCGCCCCATCCGCTTCATCATGGACCATCGCATCTTCAGGATCCCGGTGCTGGGCTGGCTCTTCAAGCTGGCCAAGGCCATCCCCATCGCCCCGCGCAGCGAAGACCCGGCGGCGTATGAGGCGGCCTTCGCCGCCGCCGCCCAGGTGCTCAAAGAAGGCGACCTGCTGGCCATCTTTCCCGAAGGCGGCATCACGCATGACGGCACGCTGCAGGAGTTCAAGGGCGGCCTCATGAAGCTCCTGGAGCTGCAGCCCGCCCCCGTGGTGCCCATGGCGCTGACCAATCTCTGGGGCTCCTACTTCAGTCGTGCCGAGCTGGTGGGCGGCAAACCCACAGCCATGGCCAAGCCGTTCCGGCGAGGCCTGTTCAATACCGTGGGGCTGAATGTGGGGGCGCCGCTGGCGGCGGGAGACGTCACCCTGCCGGTTCTGCAAGACCGTGTGGCCGGCTTGCTGGCGGAGTGAGGCTGGTCGCCAGCCAGCTTCAGTGCGTTTTCGAGTCGTTGCCATACCAGAAGGGGGCACTTCAGCATGCAAACACAAGGACACCGTGTGCTCATCACGGGCGGCAGCCGGGGCATAGGCCTGGCACTGGCGCAGCGTTTCCAT
>JAGWTL010000168.1 GCA_028869035.1 Burkholderiales bacterium
TGCTCAAGCCCGAGGCCGACACGCACAGCCAGGTGGTGCTGCTGGGCCAGGTGAGCGCACCGCTCACCGCGCTGCCCTGGCGCGGCCGCAGCGCCGTGGTGTGGCCGCAGATCGCCGCCGCGCTCGATGCGCTGCGCGCCGAGAACGACGTGGTCGTCATCGAAGGCGCGGGCTCACCCGCCGAAATCAACCTGCACGCCAGCGACGTGGTGAACATGCGCGTGGCGCGGCACTGCCAGGCGGCCTGCCTGCTGGTGACCGATATCGACCGCGGCGGCGCCTTTGCCCACCTCTACGGCACCTGGGCGCTGCTGCCCGAAGATGAGCGCGCCCTGCTGCGCGGCTTTGTGCTCAACAAGTTCCGGGGCGATGCCAGCCTGCTGGCTCCGGCTCCGCAGATGCTGCAAGAGCGCACCGGTGTACCCACCGTGGCCACGCTGCCCATGTGGTGGCAGCACGGCCTGCCCGAAGAGGACGGCATTTTTGATGAAAAGCACACGGGCGCCGGAGACATTCACACGCGCATCGCCGTCGTGGCCTATCCGCGCATCAGCAACCTCGACGAGTTCCAGCCGCTCAAGAACGTGCCCGGCGTCGCACTGCGCTGGGCGCGTCACCCGGCCGAGTTGTTGGGCGCGGACTGGCTCATCCTGCCCGGCTCCAAACACAGCAGCGGCGACCTGGCCTGGTTGAGAGAGCAGGGCCTGGACCGCGCCATCGCCGCGCATGCCGCGCAGGGCAGGGCGGTGCTGGGTGTCTGCGGCGGCCTGCAGATGCTGGGCGAGGCCCTGATCGACACGCACGGCATCGACGGCAACGCGCCCGGCCTGGGCCTGCTGCCCCTGGTCACGGCTTTCGAGCCGGCCAAGACCGTGCAGCGCACGCGCGCCACGTTTGCCGCTGTGTCCGGCCCCTGGGCCGCGCTCTCGGGTGTGGCCGTGCAGGGTTACGAGATCCACCACGGCCAGACGGTCCAGCACCCGGCCATGGCAGCCGGCGGTGACGTGGCGCGCGAATTGATACCCGGCCTGGCCTGGCAGAACGCAGCGGGCAATGTACTGGGCCTTTATCTGCACGGTTTGTTCGAAGACCCGGCCGCGCTGCAGGCGCTGTTCGGCGCCCGGGTGCCGACGCTGGAGGCCGTCTTCGAGCGCATGGCTGATTTCATTGAACAACATTTCGAACCTGGCGTGCTGGACGCGCTGATCCGTGATTGATCCCATGAACTTCAAGTTACCCGCCATCCCCGACCTGCATGACGCCGCCCTGGCCCAGCGCCTGCAGCACAAGATCGACCAGAAGACCAAACCCCTGGGCTCGCTGGGCCAGCTGGAAACGCTGGCGCTGCAGCTCGGGCTGATCCTGGGCAGCGAAACGCCTGACTTGAAATCGCCGCAGATGCTGGTCTGCGCGGGCGACCACGGCCTGGCCGCGCGTGGTGTCTCGGCCTACCCGAGCGACGTGACCTGGCAGATGGTGGAGAACTTCCTCGCCGGCGGCGCCTGCGTGAGCGTGCTGGCGCGCCAGCACGGTATCGCGCTGAGCGTGGCGGATTGCGGTGTGCGCCACGATTTCGCGCCGCGACCCGGTCTGCTGAACTACAAGGTGGCCCCCGGCACCGCCGATGCTTCCACGGGCCCGGCCATGACGGCCGCGCAGTGCGAGCAGGCGGTGAGCAACGGCATGCAGATCGTCGAAGACCTGCCGGGCAATGCGCTGCTGCTGGGCGAGATGGGCATAGGCAACACCTCGGCCGCTTCGCTGCTGCTCGCGCGCCTGGCGAATCTGGACATCGCCGACTGCACGGGCGCCGGCACGGGCCTGGACGATGCGGCCGTCTCCCGCAAGACCACGGTGCTGCGCGAGGTGCTGCTGCGGCATCCGGGCGTGCGCGAACCGCTGGACGTGCTGGCGGCCTTCGGCGGTTTCGAGATCGCCACGCTGGCGGGCGCCGTGCTGCAGGCTGCGGCCGGGCGCCGGGTCATCGTGGTGGACGGTTTCATCGCCAGCGCCGCCGTGCTGGTGGCCAGCCGCCTGGCGCCGCAGGTGCTGCAGCGTTGCGTGTTCGCGCACCGTTCGGGCGAGCGCGGCCACGCGCTGATGCTCGCGCAGCTGCAGGCCCGGCCCCTGCTGGACCTGGGCCTGCGCCTGGGCGAAGGTTCGGGCGCGGCCCTGGCCTGGCCCCTGCTGGTCTCGGCCTGTGCCATGCTGCGCGAGATGGCCAGCTTCGAATCGGCCGGTGTCTCGGAAAAGTCAGGCGCTTGAATATGAGAGGATGTGCCGGCCCCAACCGTTCGGGCTGAGCCTGTCGAAGCCCTTTGCATGGGGTCGGCTGCCCTTCGACAAGCTCAGGGCGAACGGACCACGAACACGTCATGAACCCTATCCGTCATTACCTCCTGGCCCTCCAGTTCTTCACGCGTATCCCGGTCACGGGGCGCGTGGCCGCCTGGGTGGGCTACAGCCCCGAGATGCTGCGCAAGTCTGCCGCGCATTTCCCCGGCGTGGGCTGGCTCGTGGGCGGGCTGGCGGCGCTGGTCTACGCCGCCCTGGCCCGCGCCTTGCCCGATGCGAGTTATGCGCCGCTGGTGCTGGCCGTGCTGAGCACCGTGTTCACGGTGCTGCTCACCGGCGCTTTCCATGAAGACGGCCTGGCCGATGTGGCCGACGGCCTGGGCGGCGCCTCCGGGCGTGAACGCGCGCTGGACATCATGAAGGACTCGCGCGTCGGCGCCTTCGGTGCGCTGGCCCTGGTGCTGGCCCTGCTGGCCAAGGTGGCGCTGCTGGCCCTGCTGGGCGAGGCCGATCCGGCCCTGGCCTGTGGCGCGCTCTTTTTCGCGCACGTGCTCTCGCGCTTCCTGCCGCTGTGGCTCATCCGTCTTTTGCCGCATGTGGGCGACACGGCGCGTTCCAAGTCCAAGCCCCTGGCCGACCAGATCGGCGCCGCCGGCCTGCTGGTGGCCGCGCTCTGGACCGCGGCGGCCGTGGCCCTGGCCCACTGGTGGTTGCCCGAGGCGCGGCTGTGGGTCGGTGGCGGTGTCGCGGCCCTGCTGGCCTGGGTCTGGATGTGGCGTCTGTTCGCGCGCCGCCTGCAGGGCTACACCGGCGACTGCCTGGGCGCCACGCAGCAGGTGTGCGAGGTGCTTTGTTATCTCGGCCTCGCGTTTGCCTTGCGCGCATGAAACTCTGGCTGGTCCGGCATGCGCAGCCACTCATCGCGCCTGGCGTCTGCTATGGCGCCACCGACGTGCCGGCCGATGCAAGACTCACGCAGGCCACGGCCGCGGGGCTGGCACCCTTGCTGCCCGCGGGTCTCACGGTCTGGACTTCACCGCTGCAGCGCTGCCACGCGCTCGCGCAGGGGCTGCTCACCCTGCGCCCGGACCTGCAACTGCGCAGCGACGCACGCCTCGCCGAGATGGACTTCGGTTGCTGGGAAGGCCGGCGCTGGGACGACATCCCTCGTTCGGCCTATGACGACTGGACGAGCCATTTCGGCGCCGCACGTTTTGGCGGGCGCGAGAGCGTCAACGAGTTGCTGCAGCGCGTGGCAGCTGCGCGTGCCGAACTGCAGGCGCTGGGGCAGGAGGCCGTTTGGGTCACGCATGCCGGCGTGTTGCGTGCCATGGGGCTGCTGGAACAGGGGCACACCACGCTGGCGCAGGCGCCTCAATGGCCGCAGGATGTGGCGGGGTGGGGAGAGTGGCAGGTGACGACGCTCCAGGCCCCGTCGTCTTCTCGCTGAAATCGAAATGCGCCGCCATGCTGTACTTCCAGCACAGCTGCTTGCGCTTGACTGGCATTGCGCCCGTGCAGGTTGGATGATCAGCTCTGCTGCCTGCTGTGTTTTTGCTTTTCGCGGTACATCCTGGCATCGGCCAGTGCCAGGAGTGCATCAGGCTCTTGGACCTCATCGTCAGGAAAGGCAGCAGTTCCTATCGAGGCGCTGACGGTACAAGTCTGTCCGTCGACAGTGGCAGGTTCTGCAATCGCATCGCAGACCCGGTCCAATATTTCTTCAACCTCCGAAGCATCGCTCAGCTGGGTGAGCAGGATGACGAACTCGTCACCGCCCAGCCGGGCTACCGTGTCGTGTGAGCGGATGCAGCGCTGGATGCGCTCCGCAACCGTCTTGAGCAGTTGGTCCCCCGCCGCATGGCCCAGGGTGTCGTTGACGGCCTTGAAACCATTGAGATCGATAAAGCCCAGCACGATGCTTTGCTGGCTACGTCGGGCGCTAGCCAGAGCCAGATGGAGACGATCGATCAGCAAGGTCCGGTTTGGCAGGCCGGTGAGGCCGTCATAAAAAGCCAAAGCTTCTGTGCGCGCCTGTTCTTCCTTCGCGGCGCTGATGTCCACGATTATCCACAGCGTTTCACCTGGAGACAGTTCGATACCGCTCACGTCCGCCCAGAGTCGTGAACCATCTTTGCGCACCATCTGAGTCTGCGTCCGGTAAGGCTTGCCGGAACGCAGGACCGGATAGGCCTGTTGCCCGAAGGCTTCGAAAGAAGAGTCATCGAGATGCATCAGCCGAGGGGAGTGACCAGCCAGTTCGCCGGGGCCGTAGCCGAAAATTGTCTCCAGCGCCCGGTTGTGCCAGACGGAGTGCCTGTTCTTCAGCCGCACCATGCCGATCAATCCGTTGTTGAGCACCAGGCGCTGCACATCCAGTGCGCGTAGCTCCTGGATCCTGGAGCCGCTGGTGGATCGACCCTGCGTGAGGCTCAGCAAATCTTCGTTCAGGCGCCGACTCAGTAGGACGGACAAACCCACGCCCACCAGCACCAGCATTACCCCACCGATCACCAGCTGCTGTACAGGTTTGTCGCTCTCAGCCTTTAAGGCCTCATAAGGCAGCCCGGCTGCCAACCACCACGGTGTGCCGGGCACCTGGACCACAGCCGTGATTACGTCTACGCCGTCGCGCGTTCGGGAGCGTCCGATGCCGGCGCCACGGGCCTTGATGAATTCCTGCAGCGTTGGCGTTGCGGGTTGGGAGAAATTTGCGGCCTCGTCGCGCGAGCGGGCCACGATGCGCATGTTCTGGTCGATCAGGGCCGCCGTCCAGGTCACGGGCCAGCGCTGATCACGCAAAATGCCGCCCAACGCCGAGGGCTTGAGCGACATGTGCAGCGAATAGCGCAGCACACCGTTTACGCGCCACGGTGTGGCGAAGCCGATGAGCAGCGCGTCATTGAGACCGCCCGGTGTCAGTCCGCTGATATATGCCTCTTCGCGTTCGAACACCAGGGCTGCCCCGGAGGACAGGGAAATCCGGGGCGGTGGCGTTCCCTCCGGTCTGTACGTGGTGAAAATCAGCTGCCCCTGGCGATCTACGGCCGAGGCACCTGCAATGGCCGGGTCAGTTTCGATCAGGCGCGCGGCCAGCCGGCGGACCTGGGTCACGTCGCCCACCAACGCCACATCCTGCTCGGCCAGCAGCTGCAGCCGGGTTTTGACCCGTTCTGCTTCCCGTCCTACGGCTGCGGCGGCCACCACGGCCCGCTGTTCCAGATTCGCGATGGCCTGCTTCTCGTCCTTTTGCATGACCTCATACATCAGCAGCGCTGCAAACGCCAGCAGCGGCAGGGTTGCCGCCAGCTGGGCTGTCAGCTGCCAGAACATGAAGGGGCGTTCCTTGTCTATCCACATAGCGTCGATCTCGGTGTTGAACGGATCTCTGTTTGTCTCAATGCCGCGGTTACTCAGGCTGGGCAGGTACTTTGTCTTGGAAGTCACAGAAGCCAGCCACGCTGCACTGCCAGCACAGCGGCTTCCTCGCCTGGCACACATAACGCCCGTGCAGGATCAGCCAGTGGTGCGCATCGACCCTGTATTTTTCGGGCACCCGCTGGAGCAGCTTCATCTCCACCTCGTAGGGTGTCTTGCCCGGCGCCAGGCCGGTGCGGTTGCCCACGCGGAAGATGTGCGTGTCGACCGCCATGGTCGGCTCGCCGAAGGCGCTGTTGAGCACCACGTTGGCGGTCTTGCGGCCCACGCCGGGCAGGGCTTCCAGCGCCTCGCGGCTGCGCGGCACCTGGCCGCCATGGCGTTCCACCAGGATGCGGCAGGTCTCCATCAGGTGCCTGGCCTTGCTGCGGTACAGGCCGATGGTCTTGATGTAGCCCTCCAGCCCTTCGAGCCCGAGGGCCAGGATCTGCTGCGGCGTGTGGGCCACGGGGTAGAGCCTGCGCGTGGCCTTGTTCACGCCCACGTCGGTGGCCTGGGCCGAGAGCAGCACGGCGCAGAGCAGCTCGAACACCGTGGTGTATTCCAGCTCGGTGTTCGGCTGCGGGTTGGCGGCCTTGAGGGTGGCGAAGAAGGGTTCGATGGCGCTGGGCTTCATGGCGGCGATTGTCGCCGGCCGCATGCGGCGAATTGGCGACAATGCAGGTTTCCCATCACCCCAGAGATAGTCCCATGCCGCTTGCCTTTGCCGACCGCCTGAACAACGTAGAAACCTCCGCCATCCGCGAGCTGTTCAAGCTGCTGGGCAAGCCCGGCATCATCAGCTTTGCCGGGGGCTTTCCCGACAGCGCCATGTTCGACGTGGACGGCAT
>JAGWTL010000169.1 GCA_028869035.1 Burkholderiales bacterium
GCCCCGGAGCCCGGCGAGAGCCTGCAGGAGGCCGAGAGCGAGCTGGGCATCGCCGACTGGATCGACCCTGAAACCGGCGAACCCGCCGAGGGGATGTCACCCCCGCACCTGGACAACGACTATTGATGTTTTCGTAATTCAAGACATATCCCGTTCGGGCTGAGCCTGTCGAAGCCCTTCGACAGGCTCAGGGCGAACGGATGTGGGGTGCTTGTCATGATTTATGAAATCCTCAATAGAACCTGGCGAACACGCCCCAGGGCGAGTGGGTCAGCGCCACCGAGACCATGAAACCGTAGCAGGCCAGCGCGCCGATGTAGCACAGCGCCCTGGCCTCCCGCTGGCGCGCGTATTTGAGCGTCAGCATGCCCAGCCCGATGTAGAGCAGCAGCACGGCCAGCTTGATCTGCAGCCAGTGCGTGACCAGGGGGTTGAGACGCAGCTCCCACAGCAGCCTCAGGGCCGCGGCGAGCAGGCCGGTGTCGACGATGGCGCTGAGCCGGCCCAGCATGGGGTGCAGGGGCCAGCGCTGGCGGGCCAGCACGGCGGCGCCGCGCACCGCGAACAGGGCGCCGCTGCTGAAGGCCAGGCCCATGTGCAGATGGCGCAGGGCGGGGTAGTGGACGATCCAATCCATGCGTGCAGGCGGCTGCGGGTACTAGACGCTGCGGTTGCGCGCCAGCGGCGGGTTCCTGGCGAAGTAGCCTTCGATGCCACGCATCAGCGCGTCGGCCAGTTGCTTCTGGTAACGCTCGCTGTTGAGCTTGGCTTCTTCTTCGGGGTTGCTGATGAAGGCGGCTTCCACCAGCACGCTGGGGATGTCGGGGGCCTTGAGCACGGCAAAACCGGCCTGCTCCACGCGGGGCTTGTGCAGCTTGCCCACCCGGCCGATCTCCTGCAGCAGGGTGCCGCCGAGCTGCAGGCTGTCCCTGATCTGCGCGCTGGTGCTCATGTCCAGCAGGGCGCGTTGCACCTGGGCGTCCCTGGCCTGCACGTTGATGCCGCCGATCTGGTCGGCCTTGTTTTCCTTGGCCGCCATCCAGCGTGCGGCGCTCGACGAGGCCCCGCCGTGGCTCAGCGCGAACACGCTGGCGCCCTGCGGGCGCGGGGTGTAGAAAGCGTCGGCGTGGATGCTCACGAACAGATCGGCCTGCACCTGGCGTGCTTTCTGCACGCGCACATGCAGGGGCACGAAGAAGTCGCCTTCGCGTGTGAGGTAGGCGCGCAGGGTATGGCCGTTGATGCTGCTGCTGCTGTTGATGCGGTCGCGCAGGTGGTGCGCCAGGCGCAGCACCACATCCTTCTCGCGCGTGCCGTTGCGGCCGATGGCGCCCGGGTCCTCGCCGCCGTGGCCGGGGTCGAGCGCGATGATGATGAGGCGGTCGGTCTGGTTGCCGACGCCGCCGCGCGCGGGCAGGGCGGGCGCCGGGGGGGTGTCGGCGTGGCGCGCGATCAGATCGCCCAGCGGATCAAGTGCCGAAGCGGGCGGGCTGGCCACCTGGGGTCCCAGATGCCGGGCGATCAGCTGGGCCAGGGGGTCGGGCGGGGTGGTGGGGTAGAGGTCGAAGACCAGGCGGTGCTGGTAGGGCTCGATGGGCTTGAGCGTGAAGACCTGGGGTTTGATGGCCTGCTTGAGGTCGATCACCAGGCGCACCACATCCGGGGCGTACTGCCCCACGCGGATGCCGGCGATGTTGGGGTCCTCGGGCAGCACCTTGGCCACCAGCTCGCGCAGGGCCGGGTTGAGATCGATCCCCTCGATGTCCACGGCCAGGCGTGGCGGCTGGCCTATGAAGGTCTGCCTGGCCTTGAGCGCGGTGTCCGATTCCAGCGTGACGCGTGAGTAGTCCTCGGCCGGCCAGACCCGCACGGCCACGATGGCCGCGCCGTGCGCGATATGGGCACGGCCCAGCAGCAGCACCAGGGTGCCGGTCTGCAGCAGTTCGCGCCGCTGGATCATGCCTGCACCTCGCGCAGGCCCTGCAGCAGCGCGGCACCCGTGGGCGTGCGTGCCGTCAATGTGGCCAGGCGTGATTCGTCGGCCTGCACCTGCAGTTCGATGGCGAGGTCCGGCGCGGGCAGCAGGCCGGCGGCTTTCTCGGGCCATTCAGCCAGCTTGAGGCCGGGGCTGGCGAAGAGGTCGCGAAAGCCAGCGTCCTCCCATTCGCGCGGGTCGCTGAAGCGGTAGAAGTCGAAGTGCCAGATGTTCAACACCGTTCGCCCTGAGCCGGTCGTTGGGCGGCTCCCGGCTTCGACAGGCTCGGCCGGAACGGGGACAAGAACCTCATACGGCTCGACCACGGCATAGGTGGGGCTCTTGATGCGGCCCGGCACGCCCAGGGCCCGCAGCAGGTGGCGCACCAGGGTGGTCTTGCCGGCGCCCAGGTTGCCCTGCAGTTCGATCAGGGCGTTGCGCAGGGACGGCTGCGCCGCCAGCACGGCGGCCAGGACCTGCGTGGCGGACTCGTCAGACAGGACGCGGGTTTCTACAATGGCTTCGTGACGTTCAGCAGCAGTCAATTCATTTCCCGGATACGGGCCTGGGCCCGTGAACTCGGATTTTCCCAAATCGGCGTGGCCGGTGTCGATTTGTCGTCCGCAGAAGAGGGTTTGCGCGCCTGGTTGTCGCGTGGTTTCCACGGTGAGATGGCTTATATGGCCACCCACGGTCTTAAACGTGCCCGCCCGGCCGAACTGGTGCCGGGAACGGTGAGCGTGATCACCGTGCGCATGGACTACCTGCCGGCGAGCAGGCCCGAGGGCTGGCAGGCCATCGAGTTCGAGCGCCTGCAGCGCCCCAGGGAGGGCGTCGTCTCGCTCTACGCCCGGGGCCGCGACTACCACAAGGTCCTGCGCGCGCGCCTGCAGCAGCTGGCCGAGCGCATGGCCACTGAGACCGGGCCCTTCGGCCACCGCGTCTTCACCGACTCGGCCCCGGTGCTGGAAGCGGAACTTGCCGCGCGCAGCGGCCAGGGATGGCGCGGCAAGCACACCCTGGTGCTCAACCGCGAAGCGGGCTCCATGTTCTTCCTGGGCGAGATCTATGTGGACATCGCCCTGCCGGCCAGCGAGCCCACCAGCAACCATTGCGGCAGCTGTGAGGCCTGCATCACGGTCTGCCCCACGCAGGCCATCCTGGGCCCGGGCCGGCTCGATGCGCGCCGTTGCATCTCCTACCTGACCATCGAGCACGCCGGCCCCATCCCGGTGGAACTTCGCCCGCTTGTGGGCAACCGCATCTACGGCTGCGACGACTGCCAGCTCATCTGCCCCTGGAACAAGTACGCGCAGCGCAGTCCCCTGCCGGACTTCACGCCGCGTCCCGGCATGGGCGGGGGCGATCTGCTGGAGCTGCTGGCCTGGAGCGAGGCCGAGTTCCTGCGCCGCACCGAAGGCAGCCCGATCCGGCGCATCGGCCATGAGCGCTGGGTGCGCAACATCGTGGTGGCCCTGGGAAATGCCTTGCGCACGCTGCATGACCCTGCGATAGTCGTGGCACTGCAGCGGCAGCTGGGGCAGGGCAGCGCCCTGGTGCGAGAACACGCGGCCTGGGCCCTGGCCCAGCAGCCGCAACCGCAGGCCCCCGCTTGAGTGACGGAGTCGGAACATGACCATGCAATACACCTACGTCTCGCCCCAGTTGCCGGAAAACAAGATGCGCATGTACCCGACGAAGGTGATCAACATCATCGGCGGGCCAGGCTGCGAAAAGTCGCTGTTCACTGCCGCCATCATCCTGTACCTGCACCTGCACCACAAGACGGTGGAACTGATACCGGACTACGCCAAATCGCTGGTGTGGCAAAAAGACTACGAGGCCCTGCGCAACCAGTACAAGATCGCGCAGGAGCAGTTCCACATGCTGGAGCTGCTCGACGGCCAGGTGCAGTTCCTGGTCGGCGAATGCTCGCTGCCGCAGGTCCTCTACTACAACGAGTTCTATCCCGACAACATCTGCGACACGGGCAAGACCCGCAAGCAGATCCTGGACTGGTACAAGCAGCACAACAACATCAACATCTTGGTCGAGCGCGGCGAGCGCAAGTACATTCGCACCGGACGTTTTCAGGACGAGGAACAGGCCAGGGAAGTGGACCGCGGCATGCGCGCCCTCTTGCGCCGCGAGGGCATCCCCTTTACCCCGCTCAAGCCCGAGGTTCAGACCATCCACGAATTCGCGGCCACGCTGCTCAAGGACTGAGCGGCCGTTTGCTCAGCGCAGCACACCCAGCGCAAAGGACAGGCTCACCACACCCAGCAGGGTGGACAGGGTGACCAGGCCGGCCACATAAGCCCCGTCGTAGCCCATGCGCGCGGCCAGCACATAACAGCTGGAGGCCGTAGGCAGGGCCGAGAAGGCCAGCAGGATGGTGGTCTGCACCGGCGACAGGCCGAAGGCCCGGGACAGGCCCAGGGCGACCAGCGGCAGCAGCAGGTGCTTGATGGCCAGTACGGCCACGGCCAGCGCCTTGCCCCGGCCCAGGCTGGAGAAACGCAGGCCGGCGCCCGCCGCCATCAGGCCCAGCGCCAGCGAGGCGCCGCCGATGCGGCTGAGTGTGGGATCGGCCCAGACCGGCACCCGGAAACCCAGCACATTGGCGATCAGCCCCGACACGGTGGCGACGATCAGCGGGTTGCGCAGCAGTTCGCGGCCCACGCTGCGTTGCGCGTGGCGCGCCATGGGCCAGACCGCGCCCACGTTGAACAGCGGCACACAGGAGCCGATCAGCACCGCCAGCAGCAGCAGGCCTTCGGGGCCGGCCAGGCGGTCCGCCAGGGCCAGGCCGATGAAGGAGTTGAAGCGGAAGGCCACCTGTGCGCTGGCCGCGTGCATGCGTGTGTCGACGTGGCGGCCGATGAGGGGCAGGAAGGGCAGGGCATAGGACAGGGCGATGCCGATGACGCCCATGGTCAGCGCGGCGCCGATCAGGCTGGAGGCAGCACCCAGGTCCAGCGGGCTGCGCACGATGCTGTGGAACAGCAGCACCGGGAAGAGAAAGTAATAGACCAGGATCTCGACCTGGTCCCAGACCGGGCGGTTCAGCGCCGTGTAGCGGCAGACCAGATAACCGCACAGGATCAGGGAGAAATCGGGGAAGAGCAACTGGGCGTAGTTCACAGGGCAAGAATACCAGCGAAGCCCGCCCCGAGGGCGCTTGCAGGGGCCATCATGTACGTGGATACCCGACTAACCTCCGGCCCCTGGCGGGCCTAGAATCCTCCATCCCTTACTGGTTCAGGAGACCCTTACCATGTTGCGACGCTCTCTCTTCGCTTTCAGCCTGCTGGCAGCCGCCGGCTCCGCTATGGCTCAGGCTTACCCCCACAAGCCCATCAAGCTGCAGGTGCCCTTCGCACCCGGTGGCACCACCGACATCATCGCGCGTGTCATCGCCGAGCCCCTGGGCAAGGCCCTGGGCCAGTCGGTCGTGGTGGAGAACAAGGCGGGCGGCGGCGGTGTGGTGGGCGCCAATGAGACCGCCAGGGCGACGCCCGATGGCTATTCACTGGGCATGGCCACTGTCTCGACCACGGCCGCCAACCCGGCCATCAACCCGAAGATCCCGTACAACCCGATGGCGGACTTCACGCCCATCATCAACATCGCGGCCACGCCCAACGTGATCGCGGTGCACCCCAGCTTCCCGGCCAAGGACTACAAGGGCTTCATTGCCGAGCTGAAGAAGTCGCCCGGCAAGTACTCCTATGCCACCTCGGGCACCGGCGGCATCGGCCACCTGCAGACCGAGCTCTACAAGAGCCAGACCGGCACGTTCATCACGCACATCCCCTACCGCGGCGCGGGCCCGGCACTCAACGACACGGTGGCGGGCCAGGTGCCCATCATCTTCGACAACCTGCCCTCGGCCCTGCCCTTCATCCAGTCCGGCCGCCTGACGGCCATCGTGGTCGCCGCGCCGCAGCGCCTGGCCGTGCTGCCCAATGTGCCCACCTTCAAGGAAGTGGGCCTGGAGCCGGTGAACCGCATGGCCTACTACGGCATCTACGGCCCCAAGGGCCTGCCCAAGGAGGTCGTGGACAAGATCAACGCCGGCGTGCGCAAGGCGCTGGAAGACCCGGCCGTGCGCAAGCGCATCGAGGACACCGGCTCCCTGATCGTGGCCAATTCGCCTGCCGAGTTCGCTGCTCAGATGAAAGCCGAGTACGAGGTCTACAAGAAGGTGGTGGAAACCGCCAAGCTGCGCCTCGATTGAGCACGCGCCGCCGGGCATGGACGATACATCCATCGATGCCTTCGTCGATGCCCTGTGGCTGGAGGAGGGCCTGTCGCGCAACACGCTGACGGCCTACCGTCGGGATCTCACGCTTTACGCCCGCTGGCTCATGGCCCGCGGGCGTACGCTTCTGGAAAGCACCGAGCCCGATATCAATGCCTATTTCTTGGCCCGGCACGCGGCCACACGCGCCACCACGGCCAACCGCCGCCTCACCGTCTTCAAGCGTTACTTCCGCTGGGCATTGCGCGAGCGCCGCATCAGCGCCGACCCCACCCTGCGCCTGCAGGCCGCCCGGCAGGC
>JAGWTL010000170.1 GCA_028869035.1 Burkholderiales bacterium
CAGGCGCTCAGACCGCAAGGCCGGCGGGGTTTTTCTTGGCTTTTTCTTGTACCCAGTGGGGTATGAATATATACTGCACCCAGTATATGGAGAAACCCATGAAAACACTGCACACCTTCGCTTTTGTCCTTTCCCTGGCCGTGCTGGCCGGCGCTCCGGTCCTGACCCGGGCCGGCGTGGCCGTGCCCACCGTGCAGGTCGGCGCGCGGGCCGTGTCCACCGGTTACGAGATCGACGGTGTGATCGAGCCGGTCCACCAGAGCGTGATCTCGGCCCAGGCTTCGGGCCGCATCGTCCGCTTGGCGGTGAAGATGGGCGAGCGCGTCAAGGCCGGCCAGCTGCTGGCCACCATCGACGACCGCGAAAGCGCCGTGGGCCTGCAACGCAGCCAGGCGCAGGTGACGCAGAGCGAAGCCGAACTGCGCAACGCCGAGGCCAACTACGCGCGCGCGCGCAGCTTGCAGAGCCAGGGTTTCATGAGCCAGGCCGCGCTGGACATGGCCGAAACGCAGCTCAGGGCAGCGCAGGCCGGCAATGCCCAGGCTGCGGCAGGCGCCCGTCAGTCCGAGCTGTCGCAAGGCTATACACGGGTAACCGCACCTTATGACGGCTGGGTGCTGCAGACCCACGTCGAGGCCGGTGACCTGGCCGTGCCGGGCAAACCCATCGTGACCGTCTATGCGCCCTTGCCCCTGCGCGCCGTGGTGCAGGTGCCGGCCTCGCTGGCCGACAGCACGCGTGTTGCCAAGGAGGTGCTGGTGCAGTTGGGCGGGGTCGGCGGTGATTCGAAATGGGTGGCGCCCGTCAAGCGCAGCACCATGCCGGCGGCCGACCCCGTGTCGCAGACCGTGGTCTGGCGCCTGGACCTCTCCGCCCAGGCAGCGCAGAACCTGCTGCCGGGCCAACAGGTCCGGGTGCGTTTCGTCGGTGGCCAGGCCAGCCGCACCGTGGTGCCAGCAGGCGCCGTGCTGCGCCGTGGTGAACTGACCGCCGTCTACGTGGCCTCCGACACCGGTTTTGTACTGCGGGCCGTGCGCCTGGGCGCTGACCATGGCAGCGAGGGCGTGGAAATCGTGGCCGGTCTCAGCGCAGGCGAGCAGGTGGCTCTCGATCCGGTCAAGGCCGGCCTGTCCGGCGCCAAGGCCGCTGTCACGGTCAGCAGCCGTTGAGGACTGCCATGAACGATCACAAAGCGGAAGGCCTGGGCATCTCGGGCCGTATCGCGGCCGCCTTCCAGGCCAATGCCATCACACCCCTGCTCGCCCTGGTGGCGCTGCTGCTGGGCCTGTTCGCCGTGCTGGTCACGCCGCGCGAGGAAGAGCCGCAGATCAACGTGACCATGGCCAATGTGCTGATCCCCTTCCCCGGGGCCAGCAGCGGCGATGTGCAGAACATGGTGGCGCGCCCGGCCGAGCAGGTGCTGAGCCAGATCGCCGGCATCGAGCACACCTATTCCGTGGCCCGCCCCGGCCTGGCCGTGCTGACGGTGCAGTTCAAGGTCGGTGTACCGCGCACCGAGGCCCTGGTGCGCCTGTACGACGTGCTCAATGCCAACCAGGACTGGCTGCCGCGCGACCTGGGCACGCTGGCCCCCATCGTGAAACCCAAGGGCATCGACGACGTGCCCGTGCTGGCGGTGACCTTGTGGAGCAAGGACGCACAGCCCGCGCAGGAGCTCGAGCGCGTGGCCCATGCGGTGGAAACCGAACTCAAGCGCGTGGGCGGCACACGCGAGGTGCAGACCCTGGGCGGCCCGGGGCGCGCCGTGCACGTCTGGCTGGACCCGACCCGCCTGCGCGCGCGCGGCATCGACGTGCTGGCCCTCAAGCAGACCCTGGCCGCGGCCAACTTCGGCATGCCGGCGGGCAGCGTGCTGGACACGCAGGGCCAGAAGAAGGGCGGCGCGCCGCAGATGCTCAGCGTGGAAACCGGCGAGTTCCTGCGCTCGGCGCAGGACGTGGGCGACATCGTGGTCGGCGTCAGCAAGGGCGCCCCGGTCTACCTGCGTGAAGTGGCGCGGGTCGAGGCCGGCGCACAGCAGCCGCAGCGTTACGTCTGGTTCACACCCGGCGCCGCCATGGCGCATGCCGCCGACGCACCTGCCGCAGCGGCGGGCCAGGTCTACCCTGCCGTCACGCTGACCGTGACCAAGAAACCCGGCGAGAACGCCGTGGACGTGGCGCGTGCCGCCAATGCGCGCGTGCAGGCCCTGCGCAACACCGTCATCCCCGCCAACATCGAAGCCACCGTCACGCGCAACTACGGCGAGACCGCGGCCGAGAAGGCCAACAAGTTGATCCAGAAGCTCGCTTTCGCCACCGGTTCGGTCATCCTGCTGGTGGGTTTTGCCCTGGGCCGGCGCGAGGCCGTGATCGTCGGCGCGGCCGTGATCCTGACGCTGATGGCCACGCTCTTCGCCTCCTGGGCCTGGGGCTTCACGCTCAACCGCGTCTCGCTGTTCGCGCTGATCTTCTCCATCGGCATCCTGGTGGACGACGCCATCGTGGTGGTGGAGAACATCCACCGCCACCAGCAGCTCACGCCGGGCGCACCGCTCTCCGAGATCATCCCGCGCGCCGTGGACGAGGTGGGCGGCCCCACCATCCTGGCCACGCTGACCGTGATCGCCGCGCTGCTGCCCATGGCCTTCGTCAGCGGCCTGATGGGCCCCTACATGAGCCCGATCCCGATCAACTCCAGCCTGGGCATGGCCATCTCGCTGGCGATTGCTTTCACCGTCACGCCCTGGCTGGCGCTCAAGCTCATGAAGCCGCACGGACTTGGCCAGGCGCATGCCGCACACGGCGGCGGCATCGGCCCCAGATTGCAGACGCTGTTCACCCGCGTGCTCACGCCCTTCCTGACCGGCACACGCCAGCGCCTGTTTCTGCTGGCTGGCATAGGTGGTGCGCTGCTGCTCTCGGTGGCGCTGACGCTGGTGCCCAGCTCCTTCGTCGGCGTGGTGCTCAAGATGCTGCCCTTCGACAACAAGAGCGAGTTCCAGGTGCTGGTCGACATGCCGGCCGGCGCGCCGCTGGAAGACACGGCCGCCACCCTGCACGAGCTGGGCGCCTTCCTCGCGCAGCAGCCCGAGGTGCAGGACCTGCAGGCCTATGCCGGCACGGCCTCGCCCATCACCTTCAACGGCCTGGTGCGCCAGTACTACCTGCGCGCCGAGGCCGAGCAGGGCGACCTGCAGGTCAACCTGGTGGACAAACACCATCGCAGCGAAAAGAGCCACGCCATCGCGCAGCGCCTGCGTCCCGCGCTGGAAAAGATCGGCGTACGGCACGGCGCGCGCGTCAAGGTGGTCGAAGTGCCGCCCGGTCCGCCCGTCATGAGTCCGCTGGTGGCCGAGATCTACGGCCCCGACGAGGCCGGTCGTCAGCAGCTGGCTGGCCGTGTCGCGCAGGCCTTCGGCCAGACCGCCGACATCGTGGGCGTGGACACGTCGCTCAAGGAAGACGCGCCGCGCGCCTGGCTGCGCGTGCGCCACCAGCGCGCCGAGTCCCTGGGCATCCCCGTGGCCGCCGTGGCTCAGACCGTCTCGGCCGCGCTCTCGGGCACCGACGCCGCCTGGCTGCACGACGCGCAGTCCAAGTACCCGGTGCCGGTGCGCCTGCAGCTGCCGCGCGAGCAGCAGATCGGCCTGGACGCGCTGTTGGCCCTGCCCATGCGCGCTGCCAACGGCCAGCTCGTGCCCCTGTCCGAGCTGGTGCGTGTGGACCGTGGTGTCATCGACAAGCCGCTCTACACCAAGGATCTGGCGAATGTGAGTTATGTCTTCGGTGACATGGCCGGCAAGCTCGACTCACCGCTGTACGGCCTGTTCGCCATCCGCCCGAAACTCGACGCCGCCGCGCTGCAGGGCACGGGCGAGCTGGGCGAGTACTGGATCAAGCAGCCCGCCGACACCTTCCGCCAGTACGCCCTCAAGTGGGACGGCGAGTGGCAGATCACCTACGAGACCTTCCGCGACATGGGCGCCGCCTACGGCGTGGGGCTGATCCTGATCTACCTGCTGGTGGTGGCGCAGTTCCGCTCCTACAGCACGCCCCTGGTCATCATGGCGCCGATCCCGCTGACCATCATCGGCGTGATGCCGGGCCACGCCCTGCTGGGCGCGCAGTTCACCGCGACCTCCATGATCGGCATGATCGCGCTGGCCGGCATCATCGTGCGCAACTCCATCCTGCTGGTGGACTTCATCGAGCTGCAGGTGGCGCAGGGCATGCGCTTCCGCGACGCCGTGGTGCAGTCGGCCGCGGTGCGCGCCCAGCCCATCGCGCTCACGGGCCTGGCCGCCATGATCGGCGCCTTTTTCATCCTGGACGACCCCATCTTCAACGGCCTGGCCATCTCGCTGATCTTCGGCATCCTGGTCTCCACCCTGCTGACGCTGGTAGTCATCCCGGTGCTCTATTACGCGCTGTACCGTCGCAAGTACGAACACGACGACGGCACGGCCCTGCTTCCCGTTTCCGCAACCTGAACCTTAGGAGTCTCCAATGACAGTTGAACGCTATATCCGCATCTTTGCCGGCTTCGTGGTCATGCTCTCGCTCGCCCTCGGCGTCGACGGCAGCCCCCTCTTCGTGAGCAAGTGGTTCCTGGCCCTGACGGCCTTTGCCGGTTTCAACCTGTTCCAGTCCGGTTTCACGGGTTTCTGCCTGCCGGCTATCCTGCTCAAGAAGCTGGGTGTGCCGGAAGGCGGCAGCGCCTGTTCCACCAGATAAGCGCCACCAGGATCTCACCATGAGCGAGTCTCCACCCCTTGTCGTGCTGCGCCAGCAGCAGGACTTCCAGTTCGAGATTGACTTCGGCGCCGAGCTGCCCAGGCTGCTCGGTGACGAGACCCCGCCGCTGGGCCAGGGCCGCGGTCCTACGCCCGTGCAGCTGCTCGCCGCCGCCGTGGGCAACTGCATGTCGGACTCGCTGCTGTTTGCGCTGCGCAAATTCAAGCAGGCGCCAGAGCCCATCAGCTGCGAAGTCACGGCCGAGGTGGGCCGCAACGCCGAGAACCGCCTGCGCGTGCTGGGGTTGGACGTGGCGCTCACGCTGGGCGTGCCTGCCGCCAGCCTGCACCATCTGGACCGCGTGCTCGAACAGTTCGAGGCTTTCTGCACCGTCGGCGCCAGCGTGGCGCAGGGCATCCCCGTGCATGTCAGCGTGCGCGACGCCAACGGGCAGCAGCTCAAACAAGGGAGAGAGGCATGGCCAAGAGCGCATCCTTGAAGAAAGCACCGGCGCCCGCCAGCACCGCCGTCAGCTGCGATCCGACCGTGCTGACCGACAGCGACGCGCGCACCGAGGTGCTCAATCGCCTGCGCCGCGCCGAAGGCCAGCTGCGCGGCATCCAGCGCATGATCGAGGACGGCGAGAGCTGCCTCAAGATCGGCCAGCAATTCTCGGCCGTGCGCAAGGCGCTGGACAGCACCTACCTGCGCATGACGGTCTGCTTCATGGCGCAGGAACTCGAAGCGCGCCTCACGCCCGGCGAGGAGCAGAAGGCCGACCTCTCGGCCATGATGAAGGACATGGAGACCATGCTGGCCCGGCTGGGTTGAGGAGGCTCCTTGGCCTCAGGGGATATCCACGATGGCCGCCGTGGCCTTGCGCACCAGCGGCAGCACAAAAAGCAGCGTGGGAAAAGCCACGAGCCAGGAGAGCGCCCAGGAGCCCAGCCAGAGGCGGGGCAGCTCGGGCGTGAGGCCCACGCTGCGCAGCGTGCTGATCAGGGAGACGATGAAGGTCATCAGCACCGAGAGCAGCAGCGGCATGACCCAGACGGCGGCGCGCGCCGGCAGTTTCGGAAGGCCCAGGAAATTCTTCCTGGGAAGGTCAGGGAGGTTCATAGAGGTTCCACGGGCCAGCGATGACGGCTCAGCGGGCCCATTGCTCAAAGGTCTGGTCCAGTGCCTGCAGCCAGCGGCGCTGCTCCGCCTCGGGGGCGAAGCTCGCCGTGAGGCTGTTCGCCGCGAGCGTGTAGGCGTGCTGCGCGTTCAGCGGCAGGGCCGCGAAGGTCTGCAGGTAGTTGTCGTTCACATAACCACCGAAATAGGCCGGGTCGTCGGAGTTGATCGTCACGCAGACACCGGCATCGAGCATGCGGCCCAGGTTGTGCTGCGCCAGGTCCTTGAACACGCAGAGCTTGAGGTTGGACAGGGGGCAGACGGTCAACGGCATGCGGCTGTCGACCAGGCGCTGCATCAGGGCCGCGTCGTGGATGGATTGCACGCCGTGGTCGATGCGCTCGACACGTAGCACGTCCAGCGCCGACCACACGTAGGCCGGCGGCCCTTCTTCACCCGCATGAGCCACCAGGTGCAGGCCCAGCGCGCGGCAACGCGCGAACACGCGGGCGAATTTCTCGGGGGGGTGGCCCACCTCGCTGGAGTCCAGGCCGACGCCGATGAAATGCTGGCGCCAGGGCAGGGCGGCCTCCAGCGTGGCGAAAGCATCCTCCTCGGACAGATGGCGCAGGAAGCAGAGGATGAGGTCGGCGCTGATGCCGAGCTT
>JAGWTL010000171.1 GCA_028869035.1 Burkholderiales bacterium
GCTTCGGGCACGCCAGCGGCAATCAATTTTTCGGCAAATTTCAGCATGTCGAAAGTGATCGAGGCCATGCCGAAATGTACCTTAAAACGCCCGACCCTAGGCGGCCCTGGCCCGCCGCGCCATGCCCACTTCGCCGAGGAGCAGGTGCTCGTAAGCACAATGAAAAAACCCTGCCGCGTTGCCGCGGCAGGGTTTTGGCTCCGAATCGTCAACTGGCTTGCGCCAGCGTCAGATCAGAAGTTGTGGCGCAGGCCGACCAGGAGGCGGTCAGCATCCTTGACGGTGGTGCCGGTGGTGTTGTCAGCCGACATCTTGATATAACGTGCGTAGGTCACGGAGCGCTTGCTCAGAGCGTACTGCACGCCAACGGCGTTCTGGGTCGCGTCGATGTTATTCACGCCCTTGTCGTCAACACGCTGCAGGTTGGCCGTCAGGGACAGGGCGGGCGACAGCGGCACTTCGGCCAGCAGGTTCAAACCGGATTGGTCGACAACCGTTGCGCCAGTTGCGTCGGTCGTCTTGTAGGTGTGGCCACCCAGACCGAACTTGGCGAACTTGAAGTCGTACGACACAAAGTAGCTGGTCAGGTCATCCTTGTTGGCAACTGCGGTGGTACCACCACCACCACCACCGATTTCGCGGTTGAACTTGCTCACGCCGGCGCTGATCGGGCCGTTGTTATAGAACAGGCCGACGTCGGACAGGGCGCCAGCATCGGGTGTGGCTTTGTCGTCAGACTTGGGCGAGTAGAGCAGACCGAAGCTGAAGCCGGAGAAGTTCGGCGAGGTGTAGCCGATCGAGCTGTCCAAGCGGGTCACGGCCAGGCCCATCAGGGTGGAGTAGCCGCCAGCGGTCAGCGCGGCGCGGCCGGCGTCCTTGGTGCTGAAGCTGGCGCCACGGGCGCCCTGGACGCTCAGGGTGGGGGCGTTCGGAGCGCCCAGCTTGACGGCACCGAAAGAGCCCGACAGGCCGACGAAGGTCTGGGCGGTGCTGTAGGTGCCGCCAGTGTCTGAGGTACCAGTGTCGGCCACGCTGAAGTTGGTTTCCACCAGGAAGTCAGCCTTCAGGCCGCCACCCAGATCTTCCGAACCGGACAGGGTGAAGCCGGTCGTGCCGAGGCCGTCCTTGGTGATGCGCGTGCTGTTAACCGTGGTGCCGGCAGTGGTTTCGGTCTTGCTCGAACGGTAGGTGGCGTCCAGGGTGCCGGACACGGTCACGTTCTGGGCGAAAGCGCCGGTGGCAGCCAGGGCAGCCACAGCAATCAGGGTCTTTTTCATGTTGAAAGTTCTCCAAAGGTTTAACAAGGGGTCCCGAAGGGAGTTTCCGGATCCCCGGGCCAACCTCCTCTAGCAAGGAAGTTGCATGTATTGCACCAGAGCCCGATAGCCGGGTCAAAGGAAAAACCCCGAGTCCTCGCTATTCGCACCGGGTTTCGTTGTGGCTCTGCAACATCGCCCCCATCCCTGGTGGCGCCCCCCGCCGATACCGCCAAATGTATCTACAATGTAGACACATTTCAAAGAAAATCATGGAAACCACCATCAAGAAATGGGGCAACAGCCCCGCCTTGCGCCTGCCGGCGGCTCTGCTCAAGGCGGCCTCGCTCAACCTTGACCAGAAAGTGAGCATCACGGCCCGTGGCGGCAAGCTCATCATCGAGCCGCTGGATTCGATCGAGTACCAGCTTGAAGACCTGCTGTCCGGGATCAGCCCCGCCAACCTTCATGACGAAGTCGACACAGGCAGGGCCGTGGGAAATGAATCGCTGTGACCAGCGCGCGCGGCTACGTGCCGGAATGCGGTGATGTTGTCTGGCTGGCATTCGACCCGCAAGCCGGCCATGAACAGGCTGGCCACAGGCCAGCGCTGGTCGTCAGCCCGGCCACGTACAACCAGAAGACCGGACTGATGATCTGCTGCCCCCTGTCGACCCGGATCAAGGCTTATCCATTCGAAGTCCTCGCCGAAGTGGACGGCGTGGCTTGCGCCGTGCTGGCCGACCAGGCGAGGTCAATGGACTGGCGCTCCTATCACGCCAAACGCAAGGCCGTCGTGGACACCCGTGTCATGGCCGAGGTCCGGGCCAAGATCAAGGCGCTGCTGGGGATCAGGTAGAAGCGGCTGCCAGCATGCAGCTGATCATCCATTTGATGATTCCCACCTTCTTTGCTTCGGCCAAGTCAGCCGTGCTTGTGAGTCAGGTCCAAACGGTGGTGTAACGGTTGCTTTTTGGATGCGTTTTGGATACTCTTGTCATTAAGGAGACCCCCACCATGCAAACCACAGCCGATCTGCAATTGAAAAAAGTGCCTGCGCGCATCAAGTCGCTGATCACCCGCGAGGCAACCGTCCATCATCGATCCATGAATCAGGAAGCCATCGCGCTCCTGGAAGAGGCCCTGCTCGCCAGGGCTCAGCGGCAAACGCCCACGCGCGATGAAATTGACGAGATATTGGATCGCTATAACAGCCTCCCTGATCGAAGCGACAAGCCACTATCGGAAATGATTGAATTCGACGAGTTGGGCTTGCCTAAATGACAGCGAAAAAACATCTCCCCAACGGAGCGGTCGTCGACTCCTCGCCGATCATGAGCATTCTGGATGGCCGTCCGTCCGGGCCACCATTCAAGGACGCCTTGTCAAAAACCAAACCGCTTTTCATGAGCGCGCCAACGTATGTGGAGCTACAAGTTCGACAAACAGCATCAGCCCTTGCCATTGCAGAGCGGTCCGTCAAGGTGATCTCGATCATGACTCCTCTCGACTCTCTTCTGTCCGCCGCCGACACCGCACTGCGCACGCTTTTTGCCGCACCCCGCGCCGCGCTTCCGACCCCGCAGGCCGATAGCCCGGGCGCTGAACTGACGGAAGAGGAAAAGCGCCTGTCCGCCGCCCTCATGCGCGTGAACCATGCCGGCGAAGTCTGCGCCCAGGCGCTTTACACCGCCCAGGCCCTGAGCACACCCGACCGGGCCCTGCGCGCGCATTTCAAGCGCGCCTGCGCCGAGGAGACCGACCACCTGGCCTGGACGAAGCAGCGGCTGGATGAACTGGGCTCGCGCACTTCGCTGCTGAATCCGCTGTGGTACGCCGGCGCCTTCGGCATCGGCCTGGTGGCCGGACGCCTGGGCAACGCGGTCAGCCTGGGTTTCGTGGTCGAGACCGAGCGGCAGGTGGAAGCCCATCTGATGGGCCATATGGACCGGCTGCCCGCAGGTGACCAGACCTCGCGCGCCATCGTGGCGCAGATGGCCGCCGACGAGGTGAGTCACGCCGTGGACGCGCAAAAGGCCGGGGCCATGGAGCTGCCCGGGCCGGTGAAGGATCTGATGCGCGCGGCGGCCAAGGTCATGACCACCACCGCGCATTACGTTTGAGTCTGTTCGGGCTTGTCGAAGCCCGCCCCTTCGACAGGCTCAGGGAAAACGGGAGGAATTCTCCGGATGAAAGAAGGGGCTCAGTGGCTGAGCAATTTGACAAGAACGGCGATGATGCCGCCAATCACCAGTCCCAGCATCCACTTGATTTGCGTCACTTCGGTCTTGAGCACTGCGAGATCTGTTTTCAGGGGGGACAGGGCAAAGTCCAAGTCTTTACGCGTTACCAGTTCGTCCTGCGCTTCGGCAATAACACGCACCACGGTTTCGGCCTGTTCAGGCGTGAAGCCTGAGGCTTTGAGCTTGTCGCTCAGCTTGAGCGAGTCGAAAGTGATGGTTGCCATGCCTGCAATTTACCTCAAATCTCCAGCACCTCAAAACCGGTCGTGATCTCGGCCGTCTTGCCCAGCATGATGCTGGCCGAGCAGTATTTGTCGTGGCTCATCTTGATGGCACGTTCCACGGCGGCGGGCGGGATGCCCTTGCCGGTCACGGTGAAGTGCATGTGGATCCTGGTGAAGACCTTGGGGTCTTCCGTGGCACGTTCGCTGCTGAGCTTGACGCTGCAGCCGCGCACATCGTGCCGGCCACGTTTGAGGATGAGCACCACGTCGTAGGCCGTGCAGCCGCCCGTGCCGGCCAGCACGGTCTCCATGGGGCGCGGGGCCAGGTTCTGGCCGCCGTTCTCGGGCTTGGCCGCGTCGGGCGCGCCATCCATCACCAGCACGTGGCCGCTGCCGGTTTCGGCCACGAAGCCCATGTGGGAGCGCGCGCCGGTGGCGCCGGTCCAGCTGACGGTGCATTCCATGTCAGATCACCTTTCAGTAAGAGAGAGGATGGATTGTCGCCGACGACGGCCGGGCCCCTGCCCGAGCCGCTGTTTGACAAAATGAAATAAGCACACAAAAATGCACTGATTTCTGCACCGGAAAGACATGGACTCCATGACCATCACCCACCCGATCTACGCTGAAACCACGGTCAGCATGACCGACCTGCGGCGCAATCCCGGCCGCATCCTGGAGGACGCCGGCAATTTCCCGGTGGCCGTGCTCAATCACAACAAGCCAGCCGCCTATCTGCTGTCAGCCAAGGCTTATGAAGCCCTGCTGGACCGGCTGGACGACGCGGAACTGGTCAAGGTCGTCAAGCAGCGCCAGGGCGGCAAACGGATCAAGGTGAAGCTTGAAGACCTATGAGGTCGAGTTCATCGAAGCGGCACTGAAGGAATGGCACAAGCTTGACGGCTCCATCCAGACGCTCTTCAGGAAACAGCTCGTCAAGCGCATGAGGGCGCCGCACGTCCCGTCCGCCAGACTGCATGGCGATCTGCAAAATACCTACAAAATCAAACTCCGCGATGCCGGTTATCGTCTGGTCTATGAGGTCATCGACCGACAATTGGTGATCCTGGTGATCGCCGTAGGCCGGCGCGACCATGACGAGGCCTATACGCCGGCCTCCAAGCGGCTGTGTTCCTGAACTTTCCACATGAAATCCAAACGCCCCCTCCAGCCCGCCGATTACCTGAAAAAAATCCTGACCGCGCGCGTCTACGACGTGGCCGTGGAGTCGCCTTTCGAGCCCGCCAAGGCCTTGAGCCGCCGCCTGCACAACAAGGTGCTGCTCAAGCGCGAGGACCAGCAGGCGGTGTTCAGCTTCAAGCTGCGCGGCGCCTACAACAAGATGGCGCATCTCTCTCCAGACGAGCTCAAGAGGGGGGTGATCTGCGCCTCGGCCGGCAACCATGCCCAGGGCGTCGCGCTGGGCGCGCACCGCCTGGGCACGCGCGCCGTGATCGTGATGCCCACGACCACGCCGCAGCTCAAGATCGACGCCGTCAAGGCGCTGGGGGGTGAGGTGGCCCTGCACGGCGACAGCTATTCCGACGCCTACACCCACGCCCTGACACTGCAGAAGAAACAGGGGCTGACCTTCGTCCACCCCTTTGATGATCCGGACGTGATCGCCGGCCAGGGCACCATCGCCATGGAGATGCTGCGCCAGCACCAGGGCCCGCTGGACGCTGTTTTCGTGGCCATCGGCGGCGGCGGGCTGATCAGCGGCGTGGCGGCCTACATCAAGGCCGTGCGGCCCGAGGTCAAGATCATCGGCGTGCAGATGAACGACTCCAACGCCATGATCCAGTCGGTGCGCGCGGGCAAGCGCGTCACGCTGCAGGATGTGGGCCTGTTCTCCGACGGCACCGCCGTCAAGCTGGTGGGCGAGGAAACCTTCCGCCTGACGCGCAAGCTGGTGGACGACTACGTCGAGGTCGACACCGACGCGGTCTGTGCCGCCATCAAGGACGTTTTTGTGGACACACGCTCCATCGTGGAGCCGGCCGGCGCGCTGGCCGTGGCCGCCATCAAGCAGTACGTCGCCAGGCACAAGACCAAGGGGCAGACCTATGCCGCCATCCTGTGCGGCGCCAACATGAACTTCGACCGGCTGCGCTTCGTGGCCGAGCGCGCGGAAGTCGGCGAAGAGCGCGAGGCGCTGTTCGCCGTGACCATCCCCGAGGAACGCGGCAGTTTCCGCCGCTTCTGCGAGCTGATCGGCGCCCTGCCCGGCGGGCCGCGCCATGTGACCGAGTTCAGTTACCGCATCAGCGATGACCAGCAGGCCCATGTCTTCGTCGGCCTCACGACCTCGACCCCGGGCGAAAGCGGCAAGATCGCCGCCAACTTCAAGCGACACGGCTTCGCGGCGCTGGACCTGACGCACGACGACCTGGCCCAGGAGCACATCCGCCACATGGTGGGCGGCCACTCCAAACTGGCCCGTGACGAGCGCCTGCTGCGCTTCGTCTTCCCGGAGCGGCCGGGCGCATTGATGAAGTTCCTGAGCCTGATGCGCCCGGGCTGGAACATCAGCCTCTTCCATTACCGCAACCAGGGGGCCGACTATGGCCGCATCCTGGTCGGCATCCAGGTGCCCAAGACCGACGACAAGGCTTTCGCCAAATTCCTGGCCACGCTGGGCTATGCCTACGTGGAGGAAACGCGCAACCCGGCCTACCGCATGTTCCTGAAATCATGAAGCACCCCCGTGGCGGCCTTGGGGCCGCCTCCCCCCTCAAGGGGGCGCACCCAGTGGCCCGGCAAAGCCGGTTCCACGGGTGCCCTGGC
>JAGWTL010000172.1 GCA_028869035.1 Burkholderiales bacterium
CTGGGCGGCCTGCTGGGTGCGCAAGCCCAGACCCTGCCCGCATCCGATACGCTGTACCAGGCGCTGGGCCAGAAGGCCGGCATCACCGCCCTCATGGACGAGTTTGTCGGGCGTGTCCTGCAGGATGTGCGTATCAAGCATCACTTCAAGGACACCAATGCCCAGACCCTCAAGGCCAGCCTGAGCGACCAGTTCTGCCAACTCAGCGGCGGCCCCTGCAAATACGAGGGTGCGGACATGAAGTCCGCGCATGCCGACATGGGCATCCGCAAGCATGAGTTCCACGCCCTGGTGGAAGACCTGCAGGCGGCCATGGACGCCAGGGGCATCCCCTACGCGCAGCAGAACCGCCTGCTGGCCCTGCTGGCGCCCATGCACCGCGACGTCATCACGGAGCACTGAGATGCGCAGATTCCTCTGCATTGCCACCACACAGCTGGCCTGCTGGGCCGCGCAGGCTGCCGGCCTGCACGTCCAGGTGCAGGACCGGGACGGCAAGCCCCTGCCCGATGCCGTGGTGGTGCTCTACCCGGTCGGGCAGGCAGCGCCAGCGTCGCCGGCGCCACCCGGCCCCGTGCTGATCGAGCAGGAGCGCATGCGTTTCGTGCCGGCCCTGACCGTGGTGGTGCCGGGCACACGCCTGCGTTTTGCCAACCTCGACCGCTGGGACCACCATGTGCGCGGCACGCTGGCCACCGGGCTGGCCGCGCTGGATCCGAATGCACCCCCGGGTTTCGAGTTCCGCCTGGCGGGCCGCCCGGCCGGGCAGCCGCCGGCCGCCATGGAGCTGGTGCTGGACAAACCCGGTGTCGTGCTGCTGGGCTGCCATCTGCACGGCTCCATGCGCGGGCATGTCTTCGTGAGCGACTCCGCCTGGACGCTCAAGACCGACGAGAGCGGCCACGCCCGTTTCGACGGCCTGCCGGCCGGCAAGGTCGAGTTGCGCGTCTGGCATCCGGAGCTGCTGGTCGAGCCGCCGCGCCAAGCCCTGCAGCTGGGGGCGAGCACGCTGCAGCAGACCGTGCAACTCGGTGTGGTGCCCCGCCGGCGCCGGCTCTGAAATCCGGGGCTGGGCTATGATCCGGAGCGAAATCCGGCAAGCCCGCCCCTCCCGTGCCCTCGCCCGGCCGGCGGCCCCGGCCATGCAATGCGTTAGCACGCGTTCAGCGCCAGGCCCGGGGCCCTTGCCGACATGCCGATCCGGCCCGAGAAGGAATGACCATGTCCGCCACCCACACCCTGAGCTGGAGCGACGAGCTGCTGCTCGGCGATGCCCGCACCGACCACACCCACCAGGAATTCGTGGACCTGGTCAACGCCACCACGGCCGCGGCGTCTGATCAAAAGCTGCCGGTCTACCAGCAACTGCTCGCGCACACCGTCGAGCACTTCGCGCAGGAAGAGCGCTGGATGGCGGCCTGCGGTATCCAGCCCGACTTCTGCCACTTCGGTCAGCACACCAGCGTGCTGCAGGTGATGCAGGAAGTCGAACGCCGCGCGCTGAATGGCGAGATGGCCTACATCGACAGCATGATCGAGGCCCTGGTCGAATGGTTTCCCGGGCACGCCAACAGCATGGACGCCGGCCTGGTGAGCTACCTGCAGGAAAAGGGCTATGACACCGCGACCGAGACTTTCAAGGAAGGGGCCGTGGTTGACTCGGCGGCGCTGCCCTCTTGTGGCCACGCGCCGGATCAGCCCTGCGCCTGATCAGCAAACGCTCATGACGCAACCCATCCGGCGCATCGCCATCAGCACCGGCGGCGGCGATGCCCCGGGCCTGAACGCCGTCATCAGTTCGGTGGTGTGGGCCGCTGCCAACCGCGGCTGGGAATGCGTGGGCATCCGCGACGGCTTCAACGGCATCCTGGCGCCGCAGCACTATCCCCAGGGCGGCACGGAAGTGCTGACCCGCGACCGTGTGCGCGGCATCGCTCACCTGGGTGGCACCATCCTGGGCACCACCAACAAGGGCGACCCTTTCCATTTTCCCGTGCGCCAGGCCGACGGCAGCACGTTGGAGCGGGACCGCTCCGGCGAGGTCCTGGACTATTTCAGGCGCGAGGGCATAGCCGCGCTGGTCATCGCCGGCGGGGACGGCACGCTGACCATCGGCAACGAACTGCATCGCCGCGGCCTGCGCGTGGTGGGGGTGCCGAAGACCATCGACAACGATCTGGACAAGACCCACACGACTTTCGGTTTCGATACCGCCGTCTCCTTCGCCACCGAGTGCCTGGATCGCCTGCACAGCACGGCCGAGAGTCATCAGCGGGTGATGGTGGTGGAGGTGATGGGCCGCTATGCGGGCTGGATCGCCCTGCACGCGGGCATATCGGGCGGGGCGCATGCCATCCTGATGCCCGAGATGTCCTACGACATCGAGAAAGTGGCGGCCGCGATTCGCGAGCGCGATACCCACGGCCGCCTGTACTCGCTGGTGGTGGTGGCCGAAGGCGCCCGGCCGCGGCAGGGGCAGCGTGCTTTACTTGCTGCGGCCGAAGCGGGCCATGCCGAACGCCTGGGCGGCATCGGCGAGCAGGTGGCCAGGGAACTGGCCGAGCGCACCGGCAAGGACGCCCGCGTTGTGGTGCTGGGGCATCTGCTGCGCGGGGGCAGCCCCACCACCTTCGACCGGCTGGCGGCCAAGCGTTTCGGCACCGCTGCCGTGCGCGCGCTGGACGAGGGCCACTCGGGCGTGATGGTGGCCCTGGCCCATCCGAACGTCATCTACGTGCCACTGGCCGAGGTGGCCGGGCGCATGAAGGCGGTGCCGCCCGACAGCGACACCCTGCAGACGGGCCGAGACCTCGGCATCTGCTTTGGCGAATAAGGATTACCCCCAGGCTGCGCTCCCTTCGTTCGCTACGCCACCCCCTTGCAGGGGGCAACGCCAGTGGCCCGGCGAAGCCGGTTCCGCGGCGTTCCTCGGTTTTGGGCTTGGGTAAGCGGAGGTCCGAATCCCCGGATAATCCCCGTTAATCTGATTTGGAGACAAAACGATGCCCGTCATCACCAATATCGAAGACCTGCGCGTGCTGGCCCAGAAGCGCGTGCCGCGCATGTTCTACGATTACGCCGACAGCGGTTCGTGGACCGAGAGCACCTACCGCGCCAACAGCAGTGACTTCCAGAAGATCAAGCTGCGCCAGCGCGTGGCCGTGAACATGGAGGGCCGCAGCACACGCAGCACCATGATCGGCCAGGACGTGGCCATGCCCGTGGCCATCGCGCCCGTGGGCCTGACGGGTATGCAGCATGCCGATGGCGAGATTCTGGCGGCGCGCGCGGCCAAGAAGTTCGGCATCCCCTTCACGCTCTCGACCATGAGCATCTGCTCTATCGAGGATGTGAGCAAGGGCACGGACGGCCACCCCTTCTGGTTCCAGCTCTACATGATGAAGGACCGCGCCTTCATTGAGCGCCTGATCGAGCGCGCCAAGGCCGCGCGCTGCTCGGCCCTGGTGCTCACGCTGGACTTGCAGATCCTGGGCCAGCGCCACAAGGACCTGAAAAACGGCCTGTCGGCGCCGCCGAAGCTCACCCTTCCCAATATCCTGAACATCGCGACCAAGCCGCGCTGGGTCCTGGGCATGCTGGGCACGCCGCGGCGCGAGTTCGGCAACATCGTCGGCCACGTCAAGGGCGTGGAGAACATGAGCTCGCTCTCGGCCTGGACCGCCCAGCAGTTCGACCCGGCGCTCAACTGGGGTGACGTGGAGTGGATCAAGAAGCGCTGGGGCGGCAAGATCATCCTCAAGGGCATCCAGGACGTGGAGGACGCGAAGCTGGCGCTGAATACCGGTGCCGACGCCATTGTGGTCTCCAACCACGGGGGCCGCCAGCTCGACGGCGCCCAGAGCAGCATCGAGGCCCTGCCCGCCATCGTCGACGCCGTGGGCCAGCGCATCGAGCTGCACATGGACGGTGGCATCCGCTCGGGCCAGGACGTGCTCAAGGCCCGTGCCCTGGGTGCGCGTGCGGTCTATATCGGCCGAGCCATGGCCTATGGCCTGGGCGCCATGGGCGAGGCTGGCGTGAGCAGGGCGCTGGAGATCCTGCACAAGGAACTGGACATCACCATGGCCTTCTGCGGCCGCACCGACATCAACACGGTGGACCGCAGCATCCTGCTGCCGGGGACCTACCCGACGGCCTGAGTCGCCTGCACTTCCAGGTGGTACAGGCCCCAGGGGCACTGGGCATAACGCTCGGCCAGCGGCCGGGCCATGATGTCGGGGTGCTGGTCGGCGTCGAACACCGCCCACAGCGGGCCCAGCCCGCCCAGTGGCATCGGCTGGCCATCCAGGTGGGTGGCGACGATGAATCGGTAGCGCCGCGCCTGCGCCAGCGTGAGGTTCACGGTGTAGCCGTCGATGGCGCGCAGCATGAGCTTGAGCGTGTTGTCCAGGCGTGCGCCGGTGGCCTCGATGACGTGGCCCAGCAGGGGGCCGCGCAGGGTGTGGGGCTTGGCATCGTATTCCAGCGTCGGCCGGATCGTGATGCTGGGCAGTGCCCGCAGGGCCTCGAAGTCAAACACGTGGGCCTTGTCGAAAGCCAGCTGCTGCTTGACCATCATCTGGTCCAGGGCCTTGTCCAGCGGCCCGCGGTTGCCGCGGCCGATGGCGCCCGTCACGGTCAGCAGGGTGGGGCCGCGCTGGCCTGCGGAGATGGCCTGCGCCGTCGGAGACAAGGCGCTGGCGCCCAGGGCAGCGCTTAGGAAGTGACGTTTTTTCATGGGGTCTCCGGAGCGGGTGGTGAACGCCCGTATTCTGCATCGATGGCGCGCTATGCTAGCCCGGTGTCCGCACCCGCCAGCCCAGCCACCGCATCGATCCGTCGCATCGCGCACCTCGACATGGACGCGTTCTACGCCTCGGTCGAGTTGCTGCGCTACCCGCAGTTGCAGGGCCTGCCCGTGGTCATCGGCGGCGCGCGGCGCCGGCCCGATGATGCGCTGCTGCAAAAGCATGCCGGTCTGCCCCTGTCGGAGATACCGGTGGACGATTTCCCGCGGCTCAAGGACTACGCCGGTCGTGGTGTCATCACCACCGCCACCTATGCCGCGCGCCAGTTCGGTGTGGGCTCGGCCATGGGGCTGATGAAGGCCGCCAAGCTCTGTCCCCAGGCTCTCCTGCTGCCCGTGGATTTCGATGAATACCGCAGGTACTCGCGTCGCTTCAAGGACGTCATCACCGAGATCGCGCCGCTCATGGAGGACCGCGGCGTGGACGAGGTCTACATCGATTTCACCGAGGTGCCGGGCGGCCAGCGCGACGGCGGCCGCAGCCTGGCGCGTCTGATCCAGAAAAGCATCTTCGACGCCACGGGCCTGACCTGCTCCATCGGCGTGGCGCCCAACAAGCTGATCGCCAAGATGGCCAGCGAGTTCAACAAGCCCAAGGGCATCTCCATCGTCATGCCCGACGATCTGCAGGCGTTGATCTGGCCCTTGCCCTGCCGCAAGATCAACGGCGTGGGCCCCAAGACCGACGAGAAGCTGCAGGCCCAGGGCATCCACACCATCGGTGAACTCGCCGCGCGCGAGCGCGAGGGGCTGATCGGGCACTTCGGCAAAAGCTACGGCGCCTGGCTGCATGAGGCGGCCTGGGGGCGCGACGAACGCCCGGTGGTGACCGAGAGCGAACCGGTGTCGCTGAGCCGCGAGACCACTTTCGAGCGCGATCTGCATGCCATGCGCGACAAGGCGGAACTCGGCGCCATCTTCACCGCCCTGTGCGAGCGCGTGGCCACCGACCTGCAGCGCAAGGGCTATGTGGGCAAGACCATCGGCATCAAGCTGCGTTACGACGACTTCAGGAGCGTCACGCGCGACCAGACCCTGGAGCACTACACGGCGGAGGTCAAAACCATACGCTTGGCCGCGGGCCTGTGCCTCAAGCGCGTGGACCTGAGCCGGCGCCTGCGCCTGCTGGGCGTGCGCGTGGGCTCGCTGCGCCGGGTCAATGCCGATGATGCTGCGACGCAGCAGACGAAAGACAAGAACAAGTCTGAATCTGAAGCTATTAATTCAGGAGCAAATACCTTGCCTCTGTTCTGAGTCCGATGTCTTGGCATCCAGCATTGACAGAGGTTGACGTCAAACTTACATTGGGCTCGTGTTCAGGAGGCCTCCATGACACCCCCTCTGACCCTGACGGAGATGCAGCGCATCCGGAACTGGCATCTGGAGCACAGGGACGGACATCCGCTGGAATACCAGCTCTGGGATGCTGTGCTCTGTTTTTGGCTGATGGGGTGGGTCGGCTGGTTGCCGGCCTTTGTGCTGGACGTGTTCTGGGCCTGGCCGCTGTGCCTGCTGGCCAGCGTGACGCCGCGGCTCTATGTGGACTGGCGCCGGCACGCACACCGGATGCAGCGTCTCAGATGCGACTGGCTCTCCTATTGATGTTTTCTTTATTCATGACACCTGCCGTTCAGGCTGAGCCTGTCGAAGCCCTTCGACAGGCTCAGGGCGAGCGGATGTGAGGTGCTTGTCATGATTTATG
>JAGWTL010000173.1 GCA_028869035.1 Burkholderiales bacterium
CGCAACATGCTGCCGGTGCTGCTGACGCAGACCATCATCCTGTTCCAGGACACCTCGCTGGTCTACGCCATCGGCGCCTACGACCTGCTCAAGGGCTTCACCAATGCCGGCAAGATCTACGGCAGGCCCGAAGAGGCCTATCTGCTGGCCGCCGTGGTGTATTTCGTGATCTGTTTTGCACTCTCCTGGCTGGTCAAGCGCCTGCAGGCCAAGATTGCCATCATTCGCTGAGAGCTGGAGAAACCCATGATTGAAATCAAGAACGTATCGAAGTGGTATGGCCCGGTGCAGGTGCTCAACAACTGCACGGTCAGCATCAACAAGGGTGATGTGGTGGTGGTCTGCGGCCCCTCGGGCTCGGGCAAGTCCACGCTGATCAAGACCGTCAACGGCCTGGAGCCCATCCAGCAGGGCGAGATCTTCGTCGACGGCGTGCCCCTGCACGATCCCAAGACCGCCCTGCCCAAGCTGCGCAGCCGCGTGGGCATGGTGTTCCAGCACTTCGAACTGTTTCCTCATCTGTCCGTGACCGAGAACCTGACCATCGCCCAGGTCAAGGTGCTGGGCCGCAGCATCGATGAAGCCAAGGCCCGCGGCCTCAAGATGCTGGACCGCGTGGGCCTGATGGCGCACAAGGACAAGTTCCCGGGCCAGCTCTCGGGCGGCCAGCAGCAGCGTGTGGCGATCGCGCGTGCGCTGTCCATGGACCCCATCGTGATGCTGTTCGACGAGCCGACCTCGGCGCTGGACCCCGAGATGGTGGGCGAGGTGCTGGACGTCATGGTGACTCTGGCCAAGGAGGGCATGACCATGATGGTGGTCACGCACGAGATGGGCTTCGCCCGCAAGGTGGCCAGCCGGGTGATCTTCATCGACGTCGGCGGCCGTATCCTGGAAGACTGCAGCAAGGACGAGTTCTTTGCCCACCCCGAGAACCGCCAGCCGCGCACCAAGGACTTCCTGAACAAGATCCTGGCGCATTAGAGCCCACCCCCGAGGGGCTGCGCCCCTCCCCCTCAAGGGGGCGCCACCAGCAGCCCGGCATAGCCGGTTCTGCGGTGGCCCTGGCCTGGGATCCAAGCTGGCGTTTTGGGACAATAGTGGCATGACACAGGAAATCACGATCACCCGCCCCGACGACTGGCATCTGCACGTGCGCGACGGCGCCGCGCTGGCCGCCGTGGTGCCGCACACGGCGCGCCAGTTCGGCCGCGCCATCATCATGCCCAACCTCAAGCCGCCGGTGACCACGGCCAACGAGGCCGCGCACTACCGCGCGCGCATCCGCGCCGCCGTGCCCGCCGGCGTGGCCTTCGAGCCGCTGATGACGCTCTACCTCACCGACAATCTGCCGCCCGAGGAGATCGAGCGCGCCAGGGCGGCCGGCGTGGTGGCCTGCAAGCTCTACCCGGCCGGCGCCACCACCAACAGCGATGCCGGCGTGACCGACATCCGCAAGACCTACAGGACGCTGGAGGCCATGCAGCGCGAGGGCCTGCTGCTGCTGGTGCACGGCGAGGTGACCTCGCCCGAGATCGATCTGTTCGACCGCGAGGCCGTGTTCATCGAACAGCAGTTGAAGCCCCTGCGCCGTGATTTCCCCGAACTCAGGATCGTGTTCGAGCACATCACCACGAAGGAGGCGGCGCAGTACGTGATGGAGAGCGACCGCTACACCGGCGCCACCATCACCGCGCACCACCTGCTCTACAACCGCAACGCCATCTTCACCGGCGGCATCCGCCCGCACTACTACTGCCTGCCCGTGCTCAAGCGCGAAGTGCACCGGCAGGCCCTGGTGGCCGCGGCCACCAGCGGCAACCCGAAGTTCTTTCTCGGCACCGACAGCGCGCCGCATCCCGCGCATCTGAAGGAGCACGCCACCGGCTGCGCCGGCTGCTACACCGCCCACGCCGCGATCGAGATGTACGCCGAGGCCTTCGACGCGGCCGGCGCGCTGGACAAGCTGGAGGGTTTCGCCAGTTTCCATGGCGCCGATTTCTACGGCCTGCCGCGCAACACGGGAACGATACGCCTGCGTCGCGAGAGCTGGACCCCGCCCGAGAGCTTCCCCTTCGGCGAGGCCGAGCTCAAACCCCTGCGCTCGGGTGAGGCGCTGCCATGGCGCATGGTCTGGAGCTGATCGGCTGGGACGCGCCCTGGCTGACGGGCTATCGCGACATCGGAGTACCGCTGGCGCAGCAGATCCAGGCCGGCGGCAGCTGCGCGGAAGTTCTCGACGGCGCCGGCGCCGCGGTGCGCTTCGTGCCGCAGACCGAGTTGCCCACCGGCATGGCCTACGAGCAGTTCATCTTCGAGCGGCAGCGTGTGCCCACGCGCGACGGCCTGCATGATTTTTTCAACGGCCTGGCCTGGCTGCATTTTCCGCAGACCAAGCGGCGCCTCAACCGGCTGCAGGCGGCGCAGATCGCCGCCGATGGCGTGCAGCCGGTGCGCGGGCCGCTGCGCGATGCCCTCACCGTGTTCGATGAGAATGCTGCCCTGCTGCAGGCGCCCGACGCGCTCTGGGCCGCGCTGGTCGCGCGCGACTGGCAGCAGCTTTTCATCGGCCTGCGACCGCTGTGGACGCAGGCCAGCCTGACACTGTTCGGTCATGCCCTGCTGGAAAAGCTGGTGCAGCCGCGCAAGGCCATCACCGCCCATGTTTACCCTGTGCCGCAGGGCCTGGCGCCGGCCGCGCTCGATGCCTGGCTGGCGCAGGACCTGCACGGTGAGCGCTTGGCCGGCAAGCCCTTCGTGCCCCTGCCGGTGCTGGGTGTGCCGGGCTGGTGGCCCGAGCAGGATGCGGCTTTTTATGCCGATGCCCGGGTGTTTCGCCCGCCGCGCCCGGGTTGAGGCGCCAAATCGCCACAGTTGATGTGGAAATGGACCGTCTGCGCTTGAATTCGCCACGTTCACCCTTACCATTTGCGCCATCGGTCCGCTTGTGTCGGGCTGTATGAGAAGGAAACCATGAAACGCATCATTCTGTTCGTCCTGACCAACCTTGCCGTGGTGGTGGTGCTGGGCATCGTGGCCAGCCTGCTGGGCGTCAACAAGTTCCTGACGGCCAATGGCCTGAACCTGGGCGCGTTGCTGGGCTTCGCGCTGATCATGGGCTTCGGCGGCGCCATCATCTCGCTGCTGATCAGCAAGCCCGTGGCCAAGTGGAGCGCCGGCGTGCAGATCATCGAGCAGCCCCAGACGCCGGACGAAGCCTGGATCGTCAACACCGTGCGCAAGTTCGCCGACCAGGCCGGCATCGGCATGCCCGAGGTCGGCATCTTCGAGGGCGACCCCAATGCCTTCGCCACCGGCGCCTTCAAGAACTCGGCCCTGGTGGCTGTCTCCACCGGGCTGCTGAGCAACATGACGCGCGAGGAGGTGGAGGCCGTGATCGGCCACGAGGTGGCCCACATCGCCAACGGCGACATGGTGACCATGACCCTGATCCAGGGCGTGATGAACACCTTCGTCGTGTTCATCAGCCGCGTGGTCGGTTATGCCGTGGACAGTTTCCTGCGCCGCAACGACGAGGAAAGCTCCGGGCCCGGCATCGGCTATTTCGTCACGACCATCGTGATGGACATCATTCTTGGCTTCCTGGCCGCCATGGTGGTGGCCTGGTTCTCGCGCCAGCGCGAGTTCCGCGCCGATGCCGGTTCGGCCCAGCTCTTGGGTCGTCGCCAGCCCATGATCAATGCGCTGGCCCGCCTGGGGGGGCTGCACACGGCCGAACTGCCCAAGAGCATGGCTGCCATGGGGATTGCCGGTGGCATCGGTCAGCTGTTCTCGACGCACCCGCCGATCGAGGAGCGCATCGCCGCGCTGCAGAACGCGCAAGGCTGAGAGAGACTGCGAGTCTTTCTCTCATGCCCGAGCAGCGCGCCAGAAAAACTCCCAGCCTCTGAGTCCTGAACTGAACACCGACCCCGGGGAATCCGTGTTTCCCCGGGGTTTTTGTTTTTCGGGGCATCGCTTGCATCGGTTCGGGGACATGTCCACAATGACAGGGGCCGATTGCCGCTTAGCGCCAGCGGCCACCATCACCCGCGCCTTTCATGCCAGTTCCCTCATCGCAACCCGCTGCCGCACTTGCCTTGCGCAACTTCATGCCGCGGCTGGTGCTTGCCGTGGTGATCTTCAATCTGGGTCTGATCGCTTCTGTCCTCTGGGCTCTGCTGCAGAGCCGGCAGCGGTACGAGGACCAGGCCGCGGTGACGACGGCGAACCTGGCGCGCCTGATGGAGCACGACATCGCGGCCTCCATCCGTGTGGTCGACCTGGCCCTGCAGACTGTCGCCAGTGAAGCCGCGAAGACGTCGTCAGCGGCCCTGCTCGAGGCGCTCATCGAACAGAAGCTGCAGCGGCTGCCCGAGCTGGACGGGCTGCGCGTGGCCGATGCGCAAGGGTGGCTGACCCACGGCACCGGGGTCAAGTCGGCCGGCCGGCTCAATATCGCCGACCGAGACTATTTTCTCCAGCTCCAGGCCAGGCCGGACGCCGGGCTGGTGATCGGCAAGCCGGTGCAGGGGCGAATCAGCGGCAAGTGGGTGCTCAACCTGTCACGCGCCATCCAGCAGCGTGATGGCCGCTTTGCCGGGGTGGTGCAGGGTTCGGTGCCGCTGATCCTCTTCATCGAGCAGTTCATTCCCTTGCAGGTAGGCGCCAGCGGTTCGTTCACGCTGTTCGACGACGATTTCAGGCTCGTGGTCAGGCAGCCATTGCCGGGCGATTTGTCGCAATCGGTGGGACGGCCCTTCGGTTCTGAGGAGTTGCGCGCACTGGTCCGCAGCGGACGGACAGAGGCCACTTACAAGGCCCGCTCCATCGTCGACAACGTCGAGCGGATTTCCTCTTATCGCAGGGTCCAGGGCACGGCCTACCACCTGGTCATCGGCCTGGCCAGAGAAGACTATCTGGCGGCTTGGCGGGACGAGACCTACAAGGCCGCCATCATGGTGCTGCTCTTCCTCCTGGTGAGCAACGTCTTTGTGTTTTTCATCCACCGCGCCTGGCGCAGCCAGTACGCGGCGGTGGGCGCGCTCGAGCAGGCCTACCGCACGCTGGATGCCGAAAAGCAGCTGAGCCAGACCATCATCCGCTCATCGCCCTTCGCCCTCTACACGCGAGACCGTCGCGGCATCGTCACGGCCTGGAACCCTGCGGCCGAGAAACTTTTCGGCTGGCGCGCCGAACAGATCCTGGGCAAGCACCTGCTGACCGTGCCGCAAGGCAAGGAACGCGAGACGACCGAGTTGCGCGACCGGGTGTTGAGCGGCGAGAGCATCATCGATCTCGAAGTGCAGCGCCAGAAGCAGGACGGCACGCTGTTTGATCTGAGCACCACGCTGGCGCCCTTGCGCGACGCCAGCGGCGCGGTGACGGGTTATCTGGCGATTGCGGCCGACATCACCGCGCGCAAGGCGGCCGAGCGGCAGGTCGAGTTTCTGGCCTACCGCGATGTGCTGACCGGCCTGCCTAATCGCCTGCTGCTGCAGGATCGCTTCGGGCAGGCCACGGCGCATGCCGAGCGCACGCAGAACAAGGTGGCCCTGCTGTTTCTCGATCTGGACAACTTCAAGACCATCAATGACTCGCTGGGCCACGCCGTGGGCGACGCCCTGCTCCAGGAAATCGCGGTGCGCCTGGGCGCCTGTGTGCGCGAGACCGACACCATCAGCCGCCAGGGCGGCGACGAGTTCCTGATCGTGCTCTCTGATCTGGGCGGGACGGAGGCGATCCCTCCCGTGCTGCTCAAGATCCGCGAGCGCCTGCAGGCCCCCTTTGCGGTGGACGGTCATGAGCTCACCACCTCGGCTTCGATCGGGGTGGCGCTTTACCCGGACGACGGACGTGATTTCGAGACCCTGCTCAAGAAGGCGGACACGGCCATGTACCGGGCCAAGGATGCCGGGCGCAACCATTACCGCTTCTTTGACGAACAGATGAACGTCGAAGCGGTCGAACTGCTGCGCCTCAAGAGCGGCCTGCGGCGCGCTCTGGCCCAGGGGGAGTTCGAGTTGCACTACCAGCCGCAGTTCGAGTTGACGAGCGGGCGGGTGATCGGGGCCGAAGCGCTGATCCGCTGGCGTCATCCCGAGGACGGGCTGATCGCGCCGGCGCGTTTCATTCCGGTGGCCGAAGACAGCGGGCTGATCGTACCGATCGGTGAATGGGTGATCCAGGAAGCCTGCCGCCAAGCCATGGCCTGGCGCGCCGCCGGTCTGCCGCCCCTGGTCATGGCGGTCAACCTGTCGGCGGTGCAGTTCCGCCGCGGTGATTTGCAGCAGTCCATTGCCCAGGCCCTGCAGAGTTCCGGTTTCGACCCGCAGCTGCTGGAGCTGGAGTTGACCGAGTCCATCCTGATCCGCGATACCGAGAGCATTCTCGGCAGCGTGCGCCAGCTCAAGCAGCTGGGCGTGAAGCTGGCCATCGATGACTTCGGCACCGGTTACTCCAGCCTGTCCTACCTCAAGCGCTTCGACATCGACCGCC
>JAGWTL010000174.1 GCA_028869035.1 Burkholderiales bacterium
GGGCAAGATCTTCAGCCTCTGACGCCCCGGCATGACCCGCCCAGACGATCCTGCACCCACTCCCATCCCACGCAGCGGCGCACTGGGCCCGGCGCTGCTGTACGCCAGCTTTGCCGCGCTGTGGATCCTGCTGTCCGACCGCGCCGTCAGCTGGCTGGTGAAGGACCCCGAAACCATCCTCCTGGTCGGCACCTTCAAGGGCTGGTTCTTTGTCCTCGTCACCTCGGCCCTGCTCTACGGGCTGCTGCGCATGCGCTCGGCGCCGCTCCCGGCGCAAACCCGGCCCGGCCTGCGCCGCCTGCCCCTGGCCGTGCTGGCCCTGCTGTCGGCCACCATCACCATCCTCGTGGTGCTGACGGTCTGGCATGGCCTGCGCGAGGAAAAGGAAAAAGCCTACGCGCAGCTGCAGGCCATTTCCGAGTCCAAGGCCCGCGAAATCTGGACCTGGCACAAGGAGCGTCTCAGCGACGCCGCCTGGGCCAGCAAGGCGCCCTATCTGCGCAGCCAGTGGTTGCGCTGGCGCACCACGGGTGACCGGGAAACCGGGCGGGCGCTGCAGACCTTTCTCAGGGGTTATGTCAGCAAAGCCGTGTTCCCGCGCATGGAGATCGTCGACGCGCAAGGCTACAAGGTGCTCGACAGCAGCCTGCCCGATCTGATGCCGGCCAGACCGCAGGGCGCTCCCCTGGCTGACCCGACCCTGCACCTGGCCGTGCTCGAGTCCCTCACCCTGGGCGAACCCATGCGCGCCGGCCCTTGGCGCGATGCCAGCGGCACGCTGCGCCTGGCTTTTGTGGCGCCCATCGCCGACGACAGCGCCCACCCGGCGGCGCTGGTGCTGCACATCGACCCACCCGAGTACCTGCACCCGGCGCTGACCGACTGGCCCCTGCCGCAACAAAGCGCCGAGGCCTTCCTGTTCCGTCAGGACGAGGACAAGCTGACCTTTCTGAGCGAACTGCGTCACCGGCGTGATGCCGCGCTGCGCTTCCAGCTTTCCCTGGCCGGTGGCGACCAACTGAGCGTGCAGATGCTGCGCGGCGACGTGCTCCCCGGCGCACTGATCGAAGGCCTCGACTACCGCGGCGTGCCCTCCTACGGTGTGGCGCAGCGCATCGGTGACACCGAGTGGTGGTTGCTGGCCAAACAGGACCGCGCCGAACTGCTGCACAACGCCCTGGTGCGCAGCGCCTGGATGGTGCTGGCCGGCGCCCTGGCCCTGCTGGCCCTGGGCGGCGCGCTCTATCTGCACAACGAACGCCTGCGCCTGCAGGATTCCGCGCGCGAGATCGACGAGCTGCGGCGCATCGAGCGCGCTTTGAGCGAGAGCGAGGCTCAGTACCGGCTGCTGGCCGAGAACAGCAGCGACGTGGTGTGGCTCTACGACCTCGAAAACGATCGCTTCCTTTATGCCAGCCCCTCTGTCGAGCACCTGCTGGGTTACAGCACGAACGAAGTCCTGAAGCTCTCGATGCGCGACGTGGTCAGCGTCGACTTCTATCCTGTGACGAAGGAACGGATCAAAAAACGCATCGATGATTTCCTCAAAGGGGACGAAAACGCCCGGACCCAGACCCTCGAATCGATCAACATCCGCAAGAACGGCACCCTCGTCCCGGTGGAGGCCGTCAGCACCCTGCTGGCCGACGAACGCGGCCAGATCACCCGCATGCTGGTCGTGTCGCGCGACATCTCGGAACGCAAGAAATCCCAGGCGCAGTTACTGCAGCTCTCACAGGCCATCGAACAAAGCCCGGCCAGCGTCATCATCACCGACACCGAGGCGCGCATCGAATACGTCAACCACGCCTTCGAGCTGATCAGCGGCTACAAGCGCCGTGAGGTGCTGGGCCAGAACCCGCGCATGCTGCGCTCGGAGCACACGCCGCCCGAGGTCTACGCCTCCATGTGGTTCACGCTGAGCGCCGGCGAAACCTGGCACGGCGAGATGACCAACCGCCACAAGAACGGGCGCGACTACGTGCAGAGCATGAACGTGGCGCCGGTGCGCGACACGCAAGGCCTGATCACGCACTACCTGGCCGTGCAGCTGGACGTGACCGCGCAACGCGATGCCGAAGACAAGGCGCACCAGCTGGCCTGGTTCAACCCGCTCACCGGCCTGCCCAACCGCCACCGCCTGCTGATGGACATCCAGGAGGTGCTGCAGGCCCATGCCCGCACCGGCGAACACTGCGCCCTGCTGCTGCTCAACCTGGACCGTTTCCAGACCGTGAACGACGCGCTGGGCCACAGCGCGGGCGACCAGCTGCTCAAGAAAGTCGGCGAGCGCCTGGCCGACCTGCTGCATGCCGACGACAAGCTGGCCCACCTGAGCGCGGACGAGTTCGCCATCCTGCTGCACACAGGCGGCGCCGACAGCGAGGGCGCCAGCGCTCAGGCCCTGCGCCTGGCCCAGGCCCTGCAGGAGCGGCTGGAAGAGCCTTTCGAACTGGCGCAAGGCGAGGCCCTGAACATCAGCTGCTGCGTGGGCATTACCCTGTTGCCCCGGGACGAACCGGACAGCCCCGGCGACGTGCTGCGCCGCGCCGACACCGCCCTGCACCGCGCCAAGGACGGTGGCGCGGGCCAGGCCGCCTTCTTCGACGCCTCCATGGAGCAGCTGATCAGCCGCCGTTTCCTGATCGAGCGAGACCTGCGCCGCGGCCTGGCCGCCAACGAGCTGCGCCTGTACCTGCAGCCCCAGGTCAACGCCCAGGGCCGGGTGGTCGGCGCCGAGGCGCTGGTGCGCTGGTTGCACCCCGAGCAGGGCCTCATGGCCCCGGGCAACTTCATCCCCATCGCCGAGGAAAGCGAACTCATCACCGAACTGGGCAACTGGGTTCTGCAGACCGTCTGCGGCCACCTGGGCGCCCTGCACCGCGAAGGTTTGCGCCTGCCCATCGCCGTCAACATCAGCCCGCGCCAGTTCCACCAGCCGGGTTTTGTGCAGGGGGTGCAGGAAACCCTCCAGATCCATGGCGCCGAACCCGACGACCTGGTCATCGAGATCACCGAAAACATCGTGATGGACCAGATGGAGATCGTGGTGCAGAAGATGTCGCACCTGACCAGCCTGGGCGTGAAGTTCTCGCTGGACGACTTCGGCACCGGCTACTCATCCCTGGCCTACCTCAAGCGCCTGCCCATCCACGAACTCAAGATCGACCGCAGCTTCGTGCAGGACGCCCCCACCGACCCCAGCGACGCCGCGCTGGTGGAGGCCATCCTCTCGGTGGCGCGCCACCTGCGCCTCAAGGTCGTGGCCGAAGGCGTGGAGACGACCGAACAGGCCGAGTTCCTCAACGCGCGCGGCCAGGTCATCCAGCAGGGTTATCTGCACGGCCGCCCCGAGCCGGCCGAAAGCCTGCTGGCGCGCTGGCGCGAACACCAGCAGGCCGGCAGGAGCTGAAAACGCCAGGGTTCATGCCACCCGGGCCCGTGGCGAGCGCGCCGGCGCCATCGTGGTCATCGCGCCGAGAATCAGCCTGACCTTGAGGGGCTTGATGATGATGCGCTGCACGTTGAGCGCCGTGATGATTTCCGCGCGCCGGCGATCAGGCTCGTAGCACATCAGGGCCACGGGGCTGTCGTGCGCGGGCAGCAGCTCACCGGCCCGCAGCTTCTGCACCAGGGTCAGCACCTGGTCGTTGTCGTCGTCGAGCGCCAGGATCAGGCCCTGGTAGCGGTGGCTGCGCGTCAGCGCATCGGCGTTCTCGTAACGGCTGGTCTCCGTGATGTCCACATCGAACAAGGAGCGCGCCGCCGCCACCACGGTGCGGCGCAGCAGGTAGTCCGGCTCCAGCAGCAGGACCGAGCACGTCTCATGCATGGTCGCCTCCTTCTGCGGTCCCCGCCAAGCCCCCGCTCTCGTGCGACAGCAGCTCCTCCACGCACAGATCACGCAGCGTGCCCAGGATGGCACGGGCCATCGTATCGAAGGTGCGCGGCTCGGAACCGTACACGCACAGCGTGCCTGCCACGTGACCCGAAGGCAGCACCAGCGGCGCGCCCGCATAGAAGACGATGGGGTCTGCGCCTGTCACCCAGGGATTATCGTGAAAGCGCTCGTCCTTGCGCGCGTCTTCCACGATCAGGAAGTCATGGCTCGTGACCGCATGGCCACAGAAGGACGTGGCGCGGTCCGTCTCGCAGACGTCCACCCCCACACGCGCCTTGAACCACTGACGGTCGGCGTCGACCAGGGTGATGGTGCCTCTGGGCAGATCGAACTCGCGCGCGGCGAATTCGATGATCCGGTCGAAACGCTGCTCGGGCGGCGTATCCAGGATCAGCAGCTGGCGCAGCGCGGCCAGGCGCTCTTGGTCATTGGCGGGTATGGGTGCGGGAATCATGGTGGGAGATTGTGGTTCAGCCTCGGAACTTGTGCAACGAAACACTCACTATTCCGCTCAGGACAGACGGCCATGCATGCAGGTCCAGCGCGGCAAGGGACCATGGATGCGGTAGGAACCCGCCGTGCTGTCACTGGTGTAGAGATAGCCCGCGCGCTCACGCGCCTGCAGCCGGTAGGCCAGGCCGTCGCGGCGCTGGGTGGTGGGCGCTAACACCACAGCATACAGGGCCCTGATGCCCAGCTGCGTGTCACCCGGCGTCAGCTCGGAAGCCCCCTGGCGCAGCCTGTCCATGCAGGGTCGGCGAAGAAGGACTGCTGCAGAACCTGCACTCTTCCCGATCTGCGCGTCCTTGGCGGGCGGTGGCGGCAGGCGGGTGGCGCAGCCCGCCAGCAAGACCACAGCCGCCAGCACCCCGGCGCTTGTTCTGCATGATTTGCAGGCCATCACGAACACGCCCCTGTCTGCGATCCAGACCCCGCCTTATCGCGGAGCGGCCCTACCCTGTCAATCAGCGCTGCTGGCGGATCACCAGCGCGATGCCGCCCAGGATGGCGGCCGAGGCCAGCAGCAGGCGCAAGGTGAGCGGCTCGCCCAGCCAGGCGATGCCGCCTATCGCCGCGATCACCGGCACGCTGAGCTGCAAGGTGGCCGCGCTCGTGGCCTTGAGGTGCGGCAGCGCGGTGTACCAGATGGCGTAACCCAGACCCGAGGTGATGGCACCGGAGGCAACTGCGTAAAGCGCGCCCGCCGTATCCACCTGCGCGCTGTTCATGAACAGCAGGCTCATGACCAGCGCCACCGGCACCGTGCGCACGAAGTTGCCCGCCGTCACCCGCGTGGGGTCGCCCGCGCCCCGGCCGCGCAAGGAGTACACGCTCCAGGCCAGGCCGGCCGTGACCATCAGCAGGGCCGCGCCCAGCGGCGGCGCAGAGAGTCCCGGCAGCAGCAGGCCCACCAGCCCCGCGAGCGCCAGCAACAGGCCGACCCACTGCAGGGTCGAGAAGCGCTCACCCTTGACCAGTCCCCAGCCGATCATGCCGGTCTGCACCGAACCGAAGAGCAGCAGCGCGCCGGTGCCGGCGGGCAAGCTGACATAGGCAAAGGAGAAGGCCGCCGCGTAGGCGAACAGTGCGAGGGCCGAGGGCCAGCTGCCCCGGCCTGTAACGCCACGGCGTGTGAACTGCACCAGCAGCCAGAGCGTGAGTGCGCCGGAGATCAGGCGGAGGGTGGTGAAGCTTGCAGCGTCCATGGGAGTGTGCTGCAGGGCGGCGCGGCAGAGCAGGGAGTTGCCGGCGAAGGCTAGGAGCGCCAAAGCGGTGAAAACAGTTAGGCGAGTAGACGACACATCTGCACTCTATTGCTTATCGATTTTTGAACCGATAGCAGTCCACATAGCGTCACACATCGCACGACACCGGAAATAGACAAATACATGGCTAGGTCCAGTCATACGAAAGTCCGATACACCCACACAGGCTTCCCCTGCGTCCCCTCCAGCTTCGCCACCGCTGTTAACCCCAGCGCCTCGAACTCCAGACTCACCAGCCAGGCCCCGGGCTTGAGCTCTGCCTTCGCCTTCTCGATGGCGCGCGGCATGCTCTCGGGCCGTTGGAACAAATAGACTAGGTCGTAGCCCGACCAGTCGGCCTTCCATATATCGCCCCGCTCCACCTGCGCCCAGGGGCAGCGGTGCGCGCAGAGCCAGAGCAGGGGCCAGCTCCATTCGATGCCGTGGAGTTCGGCCAGGGGGTAGGCCTGCCGTAAAGCGTCGAGGCCGTGACCCAGGCCGCACCCCGCGTCCAGCACCCGGGCGCCCGGCTCCAGCGGCGCAACGCCCGGCAGTTCGTTGAGCGCATTAACAGGCGTGGGAAACAGCGGCGCGTCACGCCAGGCATTGAGCGGGTAGATCAGCGCGAGCAGGGCCAGCGGCAGCAGCCAGCCCCAGGCCGGCAGCGTGAGGCCACCGGCAAGCAGGAGTGAAAGCGGGAAGCCGAAGCCAATCAACAGGCGGCGCCACCAGCTGCCGCCCTGCAGGCTGAGGAAGACGCCGAGCAGTGTGGAGGCGGCCAGCGCGTCGGTGGTCGAGAGGCCGGCGCGCAAGAGCAGCGAAAGGGCCAGCCAGCA
>JAGWTL010000175.1 GCA_028869035.1 Burkholderiales bacterium
ACGGCCGTGCTCAACGCCGCCGATCCGCGTGTGGTCGAGATGGCGGCGCTGTGTGACGGCAAGGTCATCTTCTACGGCCCCGACGCCCAACTCCCGGCGATTGCCCGGCACCGGCAGCAGGGCGAGCGCACGGTGTTCCTGCGCGAGCGCCACATCGTGCTGGCGCAGGGCATGGACGAAGTCAACGAGATCCCGCTGGACACGCTCAACCCGGCCAAGGCCGCCAAACCCGACATGGTGATGGCCGCCGTGGCCGCCGCCTGGGCGCTGGACGTGCGACCCGAGTTGATCGGCGCCGGCCTGCGCACTTTCAAGGCCAACCTCAACCACGACCACTGACATGGAAGTCACACGCATCCGCGCCCTGCGCGGCCCCAATCTGTGGAGCCACCACACCGCCATCGAGGCCGTCGTCCATTGCACGCCGACCGAGTGCGAACTGAGCCCCCGCCAGAACTTCGGCATGCGCCTGCGCACGCGTTTCCCTCAGATCCTGCCGCTGAACCCCACCGGCCATGACGACACGGTGCCCCTGGCCCATGTACTGGAGCTCGCCGCGCTCGGCCTGCAGGCCCAGGCCGGCTGTCCAGTGACCTTCAGCCGCACCACGCCCACGGTAGAACCCGGCGTCTACCAGGTGGTGGTCGAGTATTCCGAAGAGGCCGTCGGCCTCCTGGCGCTGGAACTGGCGCAACTGCTGTGCCGCGCCGCCCTGGAGGACACGCCCTTCGACCTGGCCGCCGCCCTGGGCCAGCTGCGTGAACTCGACGAAGACGTGCGCCTGGGCCCGAGCACCGGCTCCATCGCCGACGCCGCAACAGCGCGCGGCATCCCCTACCGCCGCATGACCTCGGGCAGCATGATCCAGTTCGGCTGGGGCAGCAAGCAGCGCCGCATCCAGGCCGCCGAGATGGATGTGACCAGCGCGATTTCGGAATCCATCGCCCAGGACAAGGAACTGACCAAGAAGCTGCTGGCCAGCGCCGGCGTCCCCGTACCGCTGGGGCGCGAGATCACCTCGGCCGAAGAGGCCTGGGCCGCCGCCGGTGAGATCGGCCTGCCCGTGGTCATCAAGCCCAAGAACGGCAACCAGGGCAAGGGGGTCACGGTCAACATCACCACGCGCGAACAGCTGCTCAAGGCCTACGCAGCCGCCTCCGAATTCGACAACGAGATCCTGGTCGAGCGTTTCCTGCCCGGCAACGATTTCCGCCTGCTGGTGGTGGGCAACAAGCTGGTCGCCGCCGCCCGCCGTGACCCGCCCACGGTGGTGGGCGACGGCGTGCATACCATCCGCGCGCTGGTGGAGCAGGTCAACCAGGACCCGCGCCGCGGCACGGGCCACTCGACTTCGCTGACCAAGATCCGCTTCGACGACATCGCGCTGGCCTGCCTGGCCGGCCAGGGCCTGAACGCCGATTCCGTGCCGGCCAGCGGCCGGCGCGTCTCGCTGCGCCACAACGCCAACCTGTCCACCGGTGGCAGCGCCACCGACGTGACCGACGATGTGCACCCCGAAGTGGCGCACCGCGCCATCATCGCCGCCAAGATGGTGGGGCTGGACATCTGCGGCGTGGACATGGTCTGCGACAACATCCTGCAGCCGCTGGAAGAAACCGGCGGCGGTGTGGTCGAGGTCAATGCCGCGCCTGGCCTGCGCATGCATCTCTCGCCCTCCTACGGCAAGGGCAGGGCGGTGGGCGAGGCCATCATCTCCACCATGTTCGGCGAGCAGGACAACGGCCGCATACCCCTGGTGGCCGTGACCGGCACCAACGGCAAGACCACCACCGTGCGCCTGATCGCCCATCTGCTCTCGCAGAACAAGCTGTGCGTGGGCATGACCAGCACCGACGGCGTCTACGTCGGTGGCGAGCGCATCGATACCGGCGACTGCAGCGGGCCCAAGAGCGCGCGCAATGTGCTGCAGCACCCCGATGTGGACGCCGCCGTGCTGGAGACCGCGCGCGGTGGCATGCTGCGCGAAGGCCTGGCCTTCGATCGCTGCGACGTGGCGGTGGTCACCAATGTGGGCAACGGCGACCATCTGGGCCTGAACTTCATCACCACGGTGGAAGACCTGGCGGTGCTCAAGCGCGTCATCGTGCAGAACATCTCGGACCGGGGCACGGCCGTGCTCAACGCGGCCGACCCCATCGTGGCGGCCATGGCCAACCAGTGCCGCAGCGGCCTGATCACCTACTTCGCCGCCGACCGGCACAACCCCGTCATGGCCACCCACCTGGCCCAGGGCAAACGCGCGGTGTATGTCGAAGACGGCCATCTGGTGGCCGCCGAAGGCAAGGCCCTGCACCGCCTGCCCTTGGCCGCCGTGCCGCTCACCCTGGGCGGCACCATCGGTTTCCAGGTCGAGAACGTCATGGCCTCCGTAGGCGCCGTCTGGGCACTGGGCCTGGACTGGGAACTCATCCGCCAGGGCCTGGCCAGCTTCGACAACGACAGCAACAATGCCCAGGGCCGCTTCAATCTGTTCCGCTACAAGGGCGCCACGGTGATCGCCGACTACGGCCACAACCCCGACGCCATGCTGGCCCTGGTGCAGGCCGTGGGGGCCATGCCGGCCCAGCGCCGCTCGGTCGTCATCAGCGGCGCTGGCGACCGGCGCGACGAGGACATCCGCGAGCAGACCCGCATCCTGGGCGATGCCTTCGACCAGATCGTGCTGTTCGAGGACGCCTGCCAGCGCGGCCGTGCCGACGGCGAGGTGCTGGCCCTGCTGCGCTCGGGTCTGTCCGAAGCCAAGCGCACGCGCGACGTGCACGAGATCCGCGGTGAGTTCCTGGCCATCGACACGGCCATGGACAAACTGGGCGAGGGTGATCTGTGCCTGATCCTGGTGGACCAGGTGGAAGAAGCGATCGCGCACATCAACAAGCGCATAACGAAAGGCTGACCCCCAGGCTGCGCGCCACGTTGTGGCGCTACGCCACCCTGCGGCAACGCCAGTGGCCCGACAAAGCAGGTGCCACGGCGTTCCGCGATGGGAACTGTCAGGTTTCTTGTGTCGGGTCGCGGCCCATGAGGGCTGCCACGGCCTGCTCCGGCCGCATACGGCCGTCGAGCAAGGCCACCACGCCTTGGGAAATCGGCATCTCCACGCCCAGGCTTTGCGCACGTTGCACCACGGTGCGGGCGCAGTAGACACCCTCGGCCACATGGCCCAGGGAGGCCACAGCCTGCTCCAGCGTCTGCCCCTGGGCCAGCAGCAAGCCGACCTTGCGGTTGCGGCTGAGGTCACCGGTGGCGGTCAGCACCAGGTCGCCCAGACCCGACAGGCCCATGAAGGTCTCGGGGCGTGCGCCCAGGGCCAAACCCAGGCGTGTCATCTCGGCCAGGCCGCGCGTGATCAGCGCGGCCCGGGCATTCAGACCGAGGTTCAGGCCATCGCACAGGCCGGTGGCGATGGCCAGCACGTTTTTCACCGCGCCGCCGACCTCGACGCCGACGATGTCCTCGTTGTCATAAACGCGCAGGGTCGGGCTGTGGAAAGCCTGGACCAGGCGCTCGCGCACGGCGGCGTGGCGACTGGCCGCCACCAGGGCCGTGGGCTGGCCGCGCGCCACCTCCTGCGCGAAACTGGGGCCGCTCAACACACCAGCCCGCAGACCGGGCGCCACCTGGGCCTGGATTTCATGGGCCAGCAGGCCGTGGCGCCCCTGATCGGCCGGCTCGAAACCCTTGCACAGCCAGGCCACGGCCTGATCGAAGCCGGCCAGCTCTTGCAGCACGCCACGCAAACCCGCCATGGGGGTGCCGATCACCACCAGATCCTGCCCTTGCGCCAGGGCAGCCAGTCCCTGCGCCGGGCCATCGACCACGCGCAGGGAGGCTGGCAGGGGCAGACCGGGCAGGTAGCGGGCATTGAGACGCGCCGCGCGCATGGCTGCGGCCTGCACCGCGTCGCGCGCCCACAGCGTGACCTCGTGACGAAGCTGCGGGTTCTGGCTGGCGCTCATGGCCAGCGCCGTCCCCCAGGCGCCGGCACCAAGCACGAGGATCTTCATGGTCAGTGGGCTCTGTCGCCGGTGTCGGAACGGGCCTTACTGGACCTTGATGCCCTGCGCCTGCTGCTGTTGCTGCTCGTACATGGACTGGAAATTGATTTCCTGCAGGTGCACGGGCGGGAAGCCGGCGCGCTGCACGATGTCGGCCACATTGCCACGCAGGTAGGGGAAAACGATCTGCGGGCAGACCACGCCGACGATGGGGCCCATCTGTTCTTCGCTCAGGTTGCGGATCTCGAAGATGCCGGCCTGCCTGGCCTCGACCAGGAACACGGTCTTGTCGGCGATCTGGGTATGCACGGTGGCCGTCACGGACACCTCGTAGACGCCCTCGCCCACCGGCTGGGCCTCGACGCCCAACTGGATGTCCACCGATGGCTGCTCGCCCTGCAGCAGGATGGCCGGCGAATTGGGCTGCTCCAGCGAAGCCTCCTTGAGGTAGACGCGCTGGATCTGGAAAACGGGTTCTTGCTGGTCGGCCATGGACTTGCCTTGAGGGGAAGTGGGTCAAAAAAACTGAGCCCGCCCGGAAAACACCGAGCGGGCCCGCGATCGGATCGGCCCGATTATCTCAGGCCGTGGAATGGCCCCCACGCTCCCGCACTTCGTTCGGTCGCTGCCCCCCAAGGGGGCCGTCGTCGCCTTGGGTGGTCGGCCCGGCGGCGACGGGGCTCGTCGCAGCCTCAGGCCGCCTGCAGCAGCGGGGCCAGCCCGCCCTGGGCGTCCAGGGCGATCAGGTCGTCATGACCGCCCACGTGGGTGGAGCCTATGAAGATCTGCGGCACGGTGCGTCGGCCGGTGACGGCCATCATCTGCTCACGCGCCTGGGGATCGGCGTCGACACGGACTTCCTCGATCTGCTCCACCCCCTTGGACTTGAGGAACTGCTTGGCGCGCATGCAATAGGGGCAGACCGCCGTGGTGTACATCTTTACTGCCGGCATGGCTTCAGCCCTTCTCGACCGGCATGCTGGCAGCGCGCCAGGCGGCCAGGCCACCGCCCAGGGACTGCGCCTGGGTAAAGCCCAGGCCCTTGGCGATGCGCGCGGCACTGCTGGAGCGCCCGCCGCTCTGGCAGACGAAAATCACCGGCAGCTCCTTGTTTTTCACCACAGCAGGCAGCTGGCTGGCCAGCTGGGCCAGGGGAATGTTCTTGGCGCCGTTGACGTGGCCGGCGGCGTATTCCGTGGCTTCGCAGACATCGATCACCACGGCTTTTTCGCGGTTGATCAGTTGCACGGCGGCGCCCGGGGTCAGGGAACCGCCGGCGGCGCCCTTGATGGCCGGCCAGGCCAGCAGAAGGCCGGAACTGAGGCAAACCAGGATCAGAGACCAGTTGTCGAGGATGAATTTCACAATATTCCTTGTAGAAGTCTGCAGGAGCAAAGCCGTGATTTTAAAATGGCGAGCTGATTGCTGCTGGCCAGGCTCGTTTTGACCCTGGTCGCCCCATCCCTAACCACCCTGCCCCGCCCTACCCTCATGTACAAACTCGTGCTCATCCGCCACGGCGAATCGACCTGGAACCTGGAAAACCGCTTCACCGGCTGGACCGATGTCGACCTGACCCCCACCGGCGTCTCCCAGGCCATGTCGGCCGGCAGGCTGCTCAAGGCCGAGGGTTATGACTTCGACGTGGCCTACACCAGCGTGCTCAAGCGCGCCATCCACACCCTCTGGTACTGCCTGGACGAGATGGACCGCAGCTGGCTGCCGGTCGTCAAGAGCTGGCGCCTGAACGAGCGCCACTATGGTGCCCTGCAGGGCCTGAACAAGACCGACATGGCCAGGCAATACGGGGACGCACAGGTGCTGGTCTGGCGCCGCAGCTACGACACCCCGCCCCCGGCGCTGGAGCCGACCGACGCCCGTAGTGAACGCGCCGACCGCCGGTATGCCAGCCTGCAAGCCGACCAGATTCCCCTGACCGAGTGCCTGAAGGACACCGTGGCCCGGGTGCTGCCCTTCTGGAACGAGGCCCTGGCCCCGGCCATCCGGTCGGGCCAGCGGGTGGTCGTGGCCGCCCACGGCAACTCCATCCGGGCCCTGGTCAAGTACCTGGACGGCATTTCCGACCAGGCCATCGTGGGCCTGAACATCCCCAACGGCATCCCCCTGGTCTACGAATTGGATGCCGACCTCCAGCCCATCCGCCACTACTACCTGGGCGACGCCGAAGCCGCCGCCCGGGCCGCGGCGGCCGTGGCCAGCCAGTGCCAAGCCTGAAACCGGGCCGGCAACGGCCCAACAATTTGTCACCAGCCGCCGGAACCCCGGCGGCGATTTCGCTTCCAAACGTGTATATTGAAGCGACGAGGGTCTATCCATGGGTCAGAAACTGAAAATCGCCGGCTGGATTTCGCTGGGCGTGCTCGCCGGCGCGCTCACCACCGTCTCCTTGCAGACC
>JAGWTL010000176.1 GCA_028869035.1 Burkholderiales bacterium
ACCTTGATCACGTCAGCGCCGAACCAGGCCAGCAGCTGGGTGCAGGCGGGACCGGCTTGCACGTGCGTGAAGTCGATGATCTTGATGCCCTTGAGGGGTTTGTTGGACATGTTGCAGTTCTCCTTGTGGGTTGTTGCGTTTGAAAAATCAGTGCTTCTTGGTAGCGGCGCTGGTCGGGTTGAGGCTGGTGATACGACCACTTTCGGTGCCGGCTTTTTCGTCGATGATGGCGTTGATCAGGGTGGGCTTGCGCGACTTGATGGCTTCTTCCATGGCCTTGCGCAGCTCGGCCGGGGTGTTGGCCTGCACGCCGACGCCGCCGAAGGCTTCCATCAGCTTGTCGTAACGGGCGCCCTTGACGAAGACCAGGGGCGAGGGATCCTTGCCGCCGGTCACGTTGACTTCGTCGCCGCGGTAGACGCCGTTGTTGTTCATGATCACGATGCAGACCGGCAGGTTGTAGCGGCAGATGGTCTCGACTTCCATGCCGCTGAAGCCGAAGGCGCTGTCACCCTCGATGGCGATCACCGGCTGGTTGCTTTCCACGGCGGCGGCCACGGCAAAACCCATGCCGATGCCCATTACGCCCCAGGTGCCCACATCAAGGCGCTTGCGCGGCTTGTACATGTCGACGATGGAGCGGGTGAAGTCCAGCGCGTTGGCGCCTTCGTTGACCAGGATGGCGTCCGGGTTGGCCTTGATGATGTCGCGCACCACATTGAGCGAGCTGTGGTAGTTCATCGGCGAGGGATCCTTGGCGAGGGTCTCGGCCATCTTGGCGATGTTCTTGTTCTTGCGCTCGGCGACGGCGTTGGTCCACTCGGCCGGGGGCTTGGCCCAGTTGGAGCCCATGCCGGTGAGCAGGGCGGACACGCAGGAACCGATGTCACCCACCAGCGGGGCGTCGATGGCCACGTTGCTGTCGGCTTCGGTGGGGGAGATGTCGATCTGGATGAACTTCTGGTTGCCCGCGTTCTTGTGGTCCTTGCCACCCCAGGTCTTGCCCTTGCCGTGCGAGAGCAGCCAGTTCAGGCGCGCACCCACCAGCATCACCACGTCGGCTTCCGGCAGCACGAAGGAACGGGCGGCCGAGGCCGACTGCTCGTGCGTGTCGGGCAGCAGTCCCTTGGCCATGGACATGGGCAGGTAGGGGATGCCGGACTTCTCGACCAGGGCCTTGATGTCGGCGTCGGCCTGGGCGTAGGCGGCGCCCTTGCCCAGCAGGATCAGCGGCTTCTTGGCGCCCTTGAGCAGGTCCAGGGCGCGCTTGACGGCGTCCGGGGCCGGGATCTGGCGCGGAGCGGGATCGACCACCTTGATCAGGGAAGCCTTGCCGGCGGCAGCGTCCATGGCCTGGCCGAACAGCTTGGCGGGCAGGTCCAGGTAGACGCCGCCCGGGCGGCCGGAGACGGCGGAGCGGATCGCGCGGGCGATGCCCACGCCGATGTCCTCGGCGTTGAGCACGCGGAAGGCGGCCTTGCACAAGGGCTTGGCGATGGCCAGCTGGTCCATTTCCTCGTAGTCGCCCTGCTGCAGGTCGACGATCTCGCGCTCGGAGGAGCCGGAGATCAGGATCATGGGGAAGCAGTTGGTGGTGGCGTTGGCCAGAGCCGTGAGGCCGTTGAGGAAGCCGGGGGCGGACACCGTCAGACACACGCCGGGCTTGCCGGTCATGAAGCCGGCGATGGCGGCGGCGTTGCCGGCGTTCTGCTCGTGGCGGAAGGAAATGACGCGCATGCCTTCGGCCTGCATCATGCGGGTCAGGTCCGTGACCGGAATGCCCGGCAGGCCGTAGATGTTGTTGATGCCGTTGAGTTTCAGAGCATCGATGACCAGGTGGAAGCCGTCGGTCAGTTCTCTGGATTGAGCGTCGTTGGACATGGTGGAGTCTCTCTAGGTTTAGACGTCTTTGAAAGTCGGGCAACCCGGCTGGCAAATACCTGCGGCTCCTCGAATCTGGTGGCCCCGGGAGCGCGCAATCGGGGTTTCCGGCGATGCCTGACGTCCGCACACGACTCGTGCTGGCAGGGTCCGTTTGCATCGACAGGTTATGATAGGAAGCGATTCAGTTTCCGCCATTGACCACGGTCAATTTTCGGGACAAATATCCGGTTTCCGAGGGGGGCCGGTCCGATACCGGCGCGAACACGCAATCCCGATCCTGGCCCATGACATCCATCGAGAACCACCCCGAGAAGAACATCATTCGGGTCCAACTCCGACAGAACGAGGTGCTCAAGGGCATGGGTGCGGCGTCGCACGAGGAGCTGGAACAGCACCTCACGGTGGTGGACTGCAACAAGGGCGATTTCCTGCTGCACCAGGGCGTGCACGAGATGGAGCAGTATTTCATCCTCGACGGCGTGCTCAAGCGGGTGGTGGCCAATCCCCAGGGCAAGGAGATGATCCTGCGCTTCGCCGCCGAACGCGAGATGGAAACCAGTTACGCAGCATGGTCTCTCAAGACGCCCACGCCCTACAGCATCGTCTCGGTGACGAAGGCGAGGGTGGTCAAGCTGCCCCTGCCCGAGTGGATCGCCTTCCTGGAACGCCACCCCGAGGAAAAGCGCCTGTTCGAGTATTGCGTGATGAACCTGATGAGCGAAATCATGGCCCACACCATCACCCTGCACCTGCTGGACGCGCCGGGTCGGGTGCACCGTTTCCTGCGCAAGCATCCCGAACTGTTCGACCGCATCCCCAAAAAAGAGCTCGCGGCCTACCTCAACCTGTCGGCCGAGACGCTGAGCAGGCTCAAGCAGCGCGGCAAGATCTGAGCCGCAAAAAAACAGGGCCTGTTCCGTGAGGAAGCAGGCCCTTTTCGATTGCCCCTGAGGGCAGGAAGCCAGGGGTTCAGGTCTTCGATGGCGATGTCGGCTGCCTGCGCGGTCTTGCTGTCCTTGAGCGCGGAGCGCCAGGGTCTGATCGACCACCTCCTCGTGGCGCATCAGGACAGGTTCGGCGTGCCCGTCAGTTCCAGGGCCCCGTCCTTGGCCGGGGGGGGCATTTCCCGGGGATTGCAATCAGGGGCATGACTTCAACCACTGTCGGTCAGAGTCCGGCAGGACGTGGCGGACGGGACGCTCAGTCCACCCCGCGCTGGGCAGCGAACTCGTCCTGCTTGGGCGGCTTGATCCGCGCGATCAGCTTGGAGATCAGCGGCCAGAGCAGCAGCAGCAGGGCCAGCGTGGTGATGGTGCCGACCAGCCAGTTGTCGTACATGATGGCAAGATCACCCTGTGCGACCAGCATGGCCTGGCGGAACGAGTCCTCGGCCTTGTCCCCCAGCACCAGGGCCAGCACCAGCGGCGCCAGCGGATAGTCGAGTTTCTTGAACACGTAACCGACCACACCGAACAGCAGCATGAACCAGATGTCGAGCATGGCGTTGTGCACGGTGTAGGCGCCGATCGCGCAGATCACGATGATCACCGGGGCGATGATCGAGAAGGGGATGCGCAGGATCGAGGCGAAAAGCGGCACGGTGGTGAGCACCACGATCAGGCCGACCAGGTTGCCCAGGTACATGGAGGCGATCAGGCCCCAGACGAAGTCCTTCTGCTCGACGAAGAGCAGCGGGCCGGGTTGCAGACCCCAGATCAGCAGGCCGCCCAGCAGCACGGCGGCCGTGGGGGAGCCCGGGATGCCGAGGGCCAGCATGGGCAGCAGGGCGGCGGTGCCCGCGGCGTGGGCTGCGGTTTCCGGAGCGACCACACCTTCGAGTTCGCCGGTGCCGAACTTGGCGCCGTTCTTGGACATCTTCTTGGCGATGCCGTAACTCATGAAGGACGCCGGGGTGGCGCCGCCGGGGGTGATGCCCATCCAGATGCCGATCAGCGAGGCGCGGATCGAGGTGGCCCAGTAGGCGGGCAGCTTCTTCCAGGTCTGCCAGACGACCTTGGGGTCGATCTTGGCGCTCTTGCCGGAGAAGGCCAGGCCCTCTTCCATGGACAGCAGGATTTCGCCGATACCGAACAGGCCGATCACCGCGATCAGGAAGTCGAAACCGCGCATCAGTTCCGTCCAGCCGAAAGTCAGACGCAACTGGCCGGTCACGGTGTCCATGCCGACGGACGCCAGGGCGAAGCCGATGGTCATCGAGGCCAGGATCTTGAAGGGCGAGCCCTTGCCCATGCCCACGAAACTGCAGAAGGTCAGCAGGTAGACCGAGAAGAATTCGGGCGGGCCGAATTTCAGGGCGAACTTGGCCACCATCGGCGCCAGGAATGTGATCATCACGACGGCCACGAAGGCGCCCACGAAGGACGAGGTGAAGGCGCCGGTCAGGGCCTCACCGGCATGGCCCTTCTGGGCCATGGGGTAGCCGTCGAAGGTGGTGGCGACCGACCAGGGCTCGCCCGGGATGTTGAACAGCACCGAGGTGATGGCGCCGCCGAAGAGGGCCCCCCAGTAGATGCAGGACAGCATGATGATGGCCGAGGTCGGGTTCATGCTGAAGGTCAGCGGCAGCAGGATGGCCACGCCGTTGGCGCCGCCCAGGCCCGGCAGCACGCCGATCAGCACGCCGAGGACGATGCCCACGACCATCAGTAGAAAGTTCATGGGCGTCATCACGACGGCGAAGCCCTGGAACAGTGCGTTGAGTTCTTCCATTTTCTTTAAGTCTCCGTAATTCCTGAGGTTTTCGTGCTCAATAACCCAGGAAGCTGAGCATGTCGTAGGCGCCCTTGTGCAGGGGGACCTTGAACCAGACTTCAAACATCATGAAGAACACGGTGTTGACCGCCAGAGCGATGGTGACGCTCTTGAGCCAGCTGTACTTGCCCAGGATGATCATGAACAGGGCGATGTAGACGGCCGAGGCGACGTAGATGCCGATCAGCTGGATGGCGCCCACGTAGACGGCAGCGGGCAGCAGCACCGAGAGCACACGGCCTAGCGATTCGCGGTCGACGAACACCTCGGTGTTCTTCTCCTTGCCGGCCAGTGCCTGGTAGAGCACGCCGATGCCGGAGATGCAGAGGATCAGGCCGATATAAAAGGGGAAATATCCGGCGCCGGGGCCGTCGCTGGTCCATTCGGAGCCGAGCTTGCGGCTGCCGTAGATGACGATGCCGCCCATGACGATGACCAAAACCGCGACGACCGCATCAATGATGTTGGTGGCTACGCCGGTGCGTTCGCCTTCGTGTGATTCCATATTCGATTCCATGACGAAAGGTGTGCTGATGAGCAGTTTTTTGGGCGGCAGATGACCTGGGTCAGCGCCAGTCTGGACCGGCTACCGTCCCGCTACGCAGTTGCTTTGGGGTGGGAGAGGGCGGGCCCGGCCCGCATGGCCGGGCCCGCTATATGTTGTTGTACCTGTTTACTTGGCCAGGAAGCCGGCTTCCTGCATCAGGGTGCGGTGGGTTTCCTCGGCGGCGGTGAGCCACTTGTTGAAGTCCGCGCCGCTCATGGCGGTCTGGTTGAAGGCGCCCTTTTCCATGTACTCCTTCCAGTCCGGAGTGGCACGGATCTTGTTCATCAGGTCGACGTAGTACTTCAGCTGGTCTGCGGTGATGTCAGGCGCCGCGAAGATGCCGCGCAGCATGACGTAGTCGGCCGGCACGCCGGCTTCCTTGCAGGTCGGGATGTCGTTCCAGGACTGGGTGTCGGTCACCTTGGCCTTGTAGGGCAGGCGGACATCGTCGAACACACACAGTGCGCGCAGCTTGCCGGCGCGCCACTGGGCCACGGCCTCCGCCGGGTTGTTCACGCTGGAGTCCACGTGGCCACCGACGAGCTGCACGGCCACTTCACCGCCCCCCTTGAAGGGGATGTAGATGAACTTGGTGCCGGTGGCCTTTTCCAGACCGACGGTCAGGATCTGGTCTTCCTGCTTGGAGCCGGTGCCGCCCATCTTCATCTTGTTCGGGCCGGCGGCCTTGACGGCGTCGATGTATTCCTTGGCCGTCTTGTACGGCTTCTCGGCATTGGTCCACAGCACGAACTGGTCCAGCGCCATCATGGCGACGGGCGTCATTTCCTTCCAGTTGAAAGGAACACCGGTGGCCAGGGGCGTGGTGAACAGGTTGGACAGGGTGATGATGATCTTGTGCGGATCGCCCTTGGCTTCCTTGACCGAGAGGAAGCCCTCGGCGCCGGCGCCGCCGGACTTGTTCACGACGATCATGGACTGGTTCATCAGCTTGTGCTTGACGATGATGCCCTGCATCAGGCGGGCCATCTGGTCGGCGCCGCCACCGGTGCCGGCGGGCACCACGAACTCGACCGGCTTGGTCGGTTCCCAGGCCATGGCCGGCAGCGAGGCGCTCAGCCCGGCCGCTGCGATCACGGCAGTGGCCGCAGCCACCATCCGGGTTTTCAGTTGGGCTTGAAAGATCTTCATCTCTTGTCTCCTTTTGATGGAATGTTTACAGATCGGAAC
>JAGWTL010000177.1 GCA_028869035.1 Burkholderiales bacterium
CTGGATCAACCTGGCGCAGACCGTGGGCATGCAGACCCTGCTGGCCTGGTTCTTCGGCCACACGCTGCGCCCGGGCCATGAGCCGCTGATCGCCCAGTTCGCCCGGCGCATCCACGGCGCCGGCTACAGCCCGCGCATCGCGCGTTACGCGCGCCAGGCAACCTGGGCCTGGACGGGGTTTTTCATCGCCATGGCCGTGATCCCGCTGATCATGTTCTTCACCGCCTCGCTGTCGACCTGGTCCTTCTTCGTCAACGTGCTCTCGATCCCCCTGCTGGGCGGGATGTTCGCGGCCGAGTACGCGGCCCGGCGTTGGTGCCTGCGCGGCATCCCGCATGTCTCCATCCTCCAGAGCTTCACCCTGTACCGCGACAAAAAACGCGCTGCAGACCATGGTGCCTGAGCCCAGCCCATGCCCGCCCTGATCTCGCACCGCACACCCCAGGCCCTGCTGGCCTGGTCCCATGGCCGTGGCATCACGGCGCTGGACTACCTGGGCGCCGTGCGCCACATGGCCGCGCGCCTGCCGCAAGACGCCGCCGTGCTCAATCTGTGCAGCAAGCGCCACCACTTCGCCGTCGTGCTGGGCGCGGCCCTGCTACGCGGCGTGCCGCTGCTGCTGCCCTCCACCCGCACGCCCGAAATGCTGCAGCGCCTGGGCCAGCGTTACCCCGGCCTGCACGCCGTGGTGGATGCCCCCGGTGACAGCGGCGGCCTGCCGCAGATCGTCTACGAACGCGGCCCCATCCCCGCGTCCGGCGCCCCCTTCGAGGTGCCCGACATCGACGGCGGACAGATCGCCGCCTACGTCTTCACCTCGGGCTCCACCGGCGAGCCCATGCCGCACGCCAAGCACTGGGGACCGCTGGTGCAGAACGCCCAGGGCGCGGGCCGCCGTGTGCGCGAGTGGCTGGGCACGGATCAGCCCTTCACGGTCACCGGCACCGTGCCGCCCCAGCACATGTACGGCTTCGAATCCACGGTGCTGCTGCCCCTGCTCAACGAGGGTGTGATCGACGCCAGTCATCCCTTCTACCCGGCCGATATCGCCGCCGCACTGCAGAACACGCCCGCCCCGCGCCTGCTGGTCAGCACGCCTTTTCACCTGCGCACCCTGATCGAGGCGCACATCGCCGTGCCCCCGCTGGGCCTGCTGCTGTGCGCCACCGCGCCGCTGGCGCCGCAGCTGGCCCGCCAGGCCGAGGAGACGCTGGGCGCCCCGCTGCTCGAAATCTACGGCAGCACCGAAACCGGCCAGATCGCCGCGCGCCGCTGCGCGGCCGGTGATCTGTGGCAGACCTTCGAAGGCATCGAAGTGCAGGCCCAGCCCTCGGTGGACGGGGAGCCGCGTTTCGCGGCCAGCGGCGGTCACGTCGAAGGCGTGGTGCCGCTGAGCGACGTGCTGGAACTGCAGTCCCCCACCCGCTTCACCCTGCTGGGCCGCCACGCCGACATGGTCAACATCGCCGGCAAGCGCACCTCGCTGGCCTACCTGAACCACCAGATCAACAGCATCCCGGGCGTGCTCGACGCCGCCCTGTACTGGCCGCAGGACTTGGCGCAGGATGCGCGGGGCCATATCCGGCGCCCGGTCGCCTTCGTGGTGGCGCCATCGCTGAGCGAGACCGGGCTGCAACACGCCATGCGCGAGCGCATCGACCCGGCCTTCCTGCCACGCCCCGTCCATTTCCTGCCGGCCCTGCCGCGCAACGCCACCGGCAAACTGCCCCAGCAGGCGCTGGCCCAGTTGGCCCGGCAGGCCGCACAGGAACGCGGCACGGCCCGGGCCGCCGCACCCGCCACCCGCTGGAAGCCGGCGCCTTTCATCCAGGTCTCCCTGGGCGTGCACGCCCTGGCCGGCGTCGGCCTGCTCACGCCGGCCTGGCCCCTGAGCCTGGGCGCGCTGGCGGCCAACCATGCGCTGATCGCAGCCACCGGCCTGTGGCCGCGCAGCCATTGGCTGGGCCCCAACCTGACCCACCTGCCGCGCCAGCGCCCCGAAGTCGCCCTCACCATCGACGACGGCCCCGACCCGCAGGTCACCCCCGCCGTGCTGGACCTGCTGGACGAGTTGTACGCCAAGGCCACCTTCTTCTGCATCGGCGCCCATGCGCGACGCCATCCGGAGCTGGCGCGCGAGATCCTGCGGCGCGGCCACGCCCTGGGCAACCACAGTGAGCATCACCGCCACCATTTTTCCGTCATGGGGCCGGCCCGGCTGCGCCGCGAAATCAGTGCCGCGCAAGCCACGCTGGAAGACGTCACCGGCCAGAGCCCGCGTTTTTTCCGTGCCCCGGCCGGCCTGCGCAACATCTTCCTCGACCCCGTGCTGCACGATCTCGGCCTGCAACTGGCCAGCTGGACACGGCGCGGTTTCGACACCCGTACGGGGGATGCGGCGTTGGTCCTGCAACGCCTCACCCGCAACCTGGCTGCCGGCGACATCCTGCTGCTGCACGACCACCATGCCGCCCTCGGTCCCAACGGCCAGCCTGTGCTGCTGGAGGTGCTGCCGCCCCTGCTGGCCACCATCCGCGAACGCGGGCTGCAACCGGTAACGCTGGACGCCGCATCATGCTGATGCGCGCCCTAAAATGCGCCACCCCGCTGCCTGAACCCTTTCGTTTGATGCCTTCCCCTTTCCTGCCGCCGGAGCTGCTGAACCAGGCCGCCGCGCCCTACCGCCCCCTGGGCCCATTCCCCTGGCATTTCGCCCGCGGCAAACTCGGCGGTGACCCGGCCTTTGCCGGACTGTTGCAGCGCGGCCTGATTCCTGCCAACGCGCGCCTGCTCGACATCGGCTGCGGCCAGGGCCTGCTGGCGTCCCTGCTGGGCAGCCTCACGGGCCAGTCGCCGGCCGAACGCGCCTGGCCCATCGGCTGGGCCGCGGCGCCCCACGGCGTGCAGGTGCATGGCATCGAGCTGATGCCGCGCGATGTGGAGCGCGCCCGGACGGCGCTGGCGCACCTGGGCGAACGCGCCCGCTTCACGCTGGGCAATATGTGTACGGCCGATTTCGGCCAGGCCGATGTGGCGGTGATCCTTGACGTGCTGCACTACGTCGACTACCAGGCCCAGGAGGACGTGTTGCGTCGTGTGCAAGCCACCCTGGCCCCCGGCGGGGCGCTGCTGCTGCGCGTAGGCGATGCCTCGGCCGGCCTGCCCTTCAGGATCAGCAACTGGGTGGATGCCGCGGTCACCTTCGTGCGCGGCCACCGGCTCTCGCGCCTGTATTGCCGTACGCTGGACGACTGGCAGACCTTGCTGCGCGCGCTGGGCTTTGCTGTGGAAGCCATCCCCATGCACCAGGGCACGCCGTTTGCCAACATCCTGCTGGTCGCCCGGCTGGCGCCACCTGCCGGCAGCGGGAATGGAGGCTGAATGATCCGCCTGCCCCTGCCGGTGGCCATCGACCACCCCGCCTATTCGGGCCACTTCCCCGGCCGGCCCATCCTGCCGGGGGTGGTCCTGCTCGACCGGGCCCAGCGCGCCGTGGAGCAGGCTTGCGGCATCGTCATCAGCGGCATCGCCATGGCCAAGTTCCTCAGCCCCTGCCAACCAGGTGATGACCTGGTGCTGGACTATGAAGCGGGCGATGCTGCGGTGCGCTTCGAAATCCGCAGCGGCGAACGGCGCATCGCCAGCGGCCGCTTCACGGTGGCCACGGCCAGCCAGGCATGACACCCCAGCAGCCCCGTCGCCACGAACACGGCACCGAGACGCCGGCCTGGCTGCTGCGCAGGGAGCGGGGCAGCCTGGCCATGCTGCGCTTCATGACCTGGCTGTCGCTTGCGTTGGGGCGGCGCCTCACGCGCCCGATCGTCTACGGCATCGCCCTTTACTTCCTGCTCGCGGTGCCCGCAGCCCGCGCCGCCTCGCGCGCCTACCTGCAGCGCGTGCTGGGCCGGCGCGCGGGCTGGGGCGAGTTGTACCGGCACATCCTGGCCTTTGCCGGCACCATCCATGACCGGGTCTACCTGCTCAACGACCGGCACGAGCTCTTCGACATCCGCGTCTTCGGCGAAGATCTGCTGCCCGACGCCGAAGATGCCTCGGGCGGCCTGCTGATCTTTGGCGCGCATCTGGGCAGTTTCGAGGTGCTGCGCACGCTGGCGCGAAAAAATGCCAGGCACAAGGTCTGCGCCGCGATGTACCCGCAGAACGCCCGGCTGCTCAACAGCATGCTGGCCCGGGTCAACGCGCAGGTGGTGCTGGACATCATCCCCCTGGGCCAGCTCGATGCCATCTTCACGCTCAATGAACGCGTCCAGGCCGGCGCCTGGGTGGCCCTGCTGGCCGATCGCGCCGTGGGCCCGGACCCGCATCTGAACGTGTCCTTCTTCGGCGAAACGGCCCCTTTCCCGACGGGGCCGTTCCGGCTGGCCGCCATCGTGCGGCGCCCGGTGTTTTTCATGACCGGCCTGTATCGGGGCGGCAACCGTTACGACATCCATTTCGAACGCCTGGCCGATTTCAGCGCAAGTCCTGCGGGCCAGCGCGATGCCACCATGCGCGCGGCCATCGAGCGCTATGCTCAGCTGATCGAGTTGCACTGTCGCCTGGCACCTTACAACTGGTTCAATTTCTATGACTTCTGGAAAGAGACTCACCGTGCTCCCCGCTGACATCCGCCTGCGTCGTGGCCTGCTGGTCCTGCTCGGCACCGTGCTGCTGGCCGGCACCCCCGTCAGCCAGGCGGCGGAATGGCAGCTGGGCGAGCTGATGCAGCTGCTGGCCCAGACCCAAAACGGCCAGGCCCGCTTCGTCGAGCGCAAGTACATCAGCATGCTGGACAAGCCGGTCGAATCCTCGGGTGAACTGTCCTTCACAGCGCCGGACCGCATGGAGATGCGCACGCTCAAGCCCAGGAAGCAGTCCATGCTGCTCGAGGGCAACCGGCTCACGCTGGAACAGGACGGTCGCCAGAAGACCGTCAACCTGCCGTCCTACCCGGAAGTGGCCGCCTTCGTCGAAGGCATACGCGGCACCCTGGCCGGCGACCGCCAGGCGCTGGAAAAGGTCTACCGGGTCCATCTGCTGGGCACGCCGGCCCGCTGGCAGCTCATGCTGGAGCCGCGCGAGCCCACGATGAGCCGCATCATCAGCCGCATCCGCATCGGCGGCAGCCAGGGCGAGGTGTCGAGCGTGGCCTATGACCATGCCGATGGCGACCGCTCCGAAATGCAGATCACCCCGCTGGCCAGGCCATGACGCGCTGGCGCCGTTTCCTGCCTGCGATGCTGTGGCTGGCGGCCCTGCTGGTCTGCGTGGCCGTGATCGCCCGCACGACCTTCGTGGCCGACCTCTCGGCCTTCATGCCGCGCGCGCCCAGCGAGCGCCAGCAGATGCTGATGGACCAGATCAAGGACGGCATCATCGCGCGCCTGATCGTGGTCGGCATCGAAGGCGGCGACGCGGCCGAGCGGGCCCGGCTCTCGAAAGCGCTGTCCGCGGCCCTGCGCGGAAAAACGGAGTTCATCGGCGTCCAGAACGGCAGCGCCGCCGACCTGGCGCTCGACCGTGCCTACATCTTCGACAACCGCTACCTGCTCAGCCCCGCGGTGGACGCGCAACGCTTTTCGGAAGCGGGCTTGCGACGCGCCATCGGCGCCACCCTGGAAGAACTCTCGGGCAGCGCCGGCATGCTGTTCAAGCAGCTTTTGCCGCGCGACCCGACCGCCGAGACGCGTGTGCTGCTGGCCCAGTTCGAAGGCAGCGAACAGCCGCCCAGCACCGCTGGCGTCTGGTCCACGCACGACGGCGCGCGCGCCCTGCTGCTGCTGCAGACCCGGGCCGAGGGCTCGGACATCGATGCGCAGGCCCGCACGCTGGAAACGGTGCGCAGCGCCTTTGCCGCCATCCCCGATCGCCAGGCCGACACGCGCCTGCTGATGACGGGCACCAGCGTGTTCTCGGTTTCCTCCCGCGCCCTGATCGAAGGCGAAGTGCACCGCCTGGCCTTGGCCAGCCTGGTGCTGGTCGTGGGCCTGCTGCTGCTGGTCTACCGTTCTCCCATGCTGCTGGGACTGAGCCTGCTGCCCATGCTCAGCGGCACGCTGGCGGGCATCACGGCCGTGAGCCTGGGTTTCGGACAGGTGCACGGCATCACGCTGGGCTTCGGCACCACGATGATCGGCGAGGCCGTCGACTACGCCATCTATCTTTTTGTCCAGCGCCCGGGCCCGGGTGCAGCCCGCCTCTTCTGGCGCACGCTCTGGCTGGGCCTGCTGACTTCGGTGGCCGGTTTCCTGGCCCTGCTGGGCTCGGGTTTCCCCGGTCTGGCGCAGCTCGGCCTGTACTCCACGGCGGGCCTGGTGGCCGCCATGCTGGTCACGCGCTACGTACTGCCCGGCCTGACACCGCAGCATCTGCCGGTGCCGGACATGCC